>JBCBZW010000102.1 GCA_039815145.1 Pseudomonadota bacterium | reverse complement strand
GCGGTCGTCCGGCCCTTGTTGGAACTCGGAACGCGCGAGGTGGTGGGTGCCCTGCGGCCGATCGACGATAAGTCCTATCAAGCGCTCATGGAGCGTTTCTACCGCGCGATCGGAACGGGGGAGGCACCATCCGCTGCCTTGGTGGAGGCACAGAGGGGGGAGGCCTCGAACACGCGGCTGGGTGAGGTGGCCGCCTGGCAATACGTGCAGCTATTTCAGTACGAGTAGCGAGCTACAAGGGGCTCGGGAAAGTGATTCGGAACGGTAGGGTTTGCACGGCGTTCCCCTCGCCATCGCGGAGCTCGAGCACGTAGGCGCCAGGTGGCAGGCGACTTGCGGGCACCTCAATCACCAACCCATGGCTCTCATCGATTTGCGCTTCGTCAAAGGTCACCAGGGGCTCGGCCGAGAGTCCGTCTGGAACGAGCACCGCGGCGCGTGCCATTCCGGGTACCTGGGCCGCATCGATGTGCAGGGCAACGAACGTTTGCGGCGTTGTGGATGCAGGGAGGCTCGGCTCGCTGCCAATGCCCCGCGGTGTCTGCAAGGAAAGCACTTGCGTCAGGACTCTTGGGTTGCGCCCTTCCGGGCCCTGCCATGGCCCGAGAAACCATGCGGCGGGCAGGGCAACGGCGACCACTGCTGCCACTTGTGTCAGTAGGCTACGTCTCTGGGTGCGCCTTCGAGGCTCTGCAGATTCGGGCTGTTGGCCCTCCCCCGAAGTACGGGCACTCCAGTGAGGAAGTGCTGTAGTCCTCTGCGGGGCGAGTGAGCTTCGGAGCCGCTGCTCCGTCAGCACCATGGCGGCGAGTTCTTCGTCGTTGAAGTACGCCAACTCGAAGTCCTCAGATTCCTCCTGAGACAGGGTGCCGGCCACGTAGCGGCCTATGATGTCGTTGTCGATGATGTAGTCTCGGTTCATCCGCACACCCTCACTCGTCCTCGTCAAAGAAACGTGAGAGCGGACCCAAGCACTGCTGTAGCGACTTGCGTGCGCGATATAGGAGCTTGCCGAAGTTCTCAGCGGAAAGGTTGAGTTCTTCGCATAAGGCATCGCGGGGTTCACCGCGCGCGTGGCCGACCAGGAGCCGGCTGTAGCGCTCGGGAATCTTGCCCAAGCACTCGAAAATGGCGGTGCGCAGCTGCGCGCTCTCGGCGAGTCGGACGGGGGTCGGGGCCTGGTCCTGATACCGCTCGTCGGCGTCTTCGGGAAGGGCTGACTCGCGGGTTTCCTGTCGAATCATCTCCAGGGCGACCAGTCTCGCGATGCCGAGGAACCAGGCGATGTAGCTGTCGGGGTCGTCCCCCTTGTCCAGGCCGCGGAAGAACCTGAACCAACTCTCCTGGTAGGCGTCGTCCGCAAGGTGGGGCGGCACCCGAGCATGAATCTTCGCCCGGAGAGCGGGCTGCATGACGGCGACGATCTCACTGGCCGCCTGTGGGTCGCCACGTCGATAGTCGGCGACGAGCGCTGCAATCCGGCGCTCCAAATCAGATTTCTTAGCCGTCGTTCTGCTCGTTTGGACGTAACCCGTCCGTGCCGCGCGCTGCGCGGTCGCCATTGGCGATCGGAATTGGAAACTGTCGAAGTTGGCAGCGTACAGCATGCAGCCCTCTGAGCACCGGCCGGGGGGGAACGCAAGGGGTGTCGCGATCCACTACAGGCAAGTGAGCCCAGGCGCTTTCTTTTCGCATACCGTTCGCCGGATCCCGTAACAAACTGTGACGGAGGGCCGACAGCCGAGGATGAGCGGCTGCCGGCCTCCCGGGCTCAGTCCGTTAGAGATAATCCAGGATCGAACGCTGCGCCGGGGCGCGCGGCGTGGTGAGGAAGCGAGCCATAGCCTCCACGGTCTCCTGCACGCAGCCCAGCGCCTCGGGGCCACTCGGGCAACGCGGGGCGTACATGGTCTGCCACTCGGGGCACACATCTGCAATCTGCTGGATCATCGGTGCGCCTTCCCCCGGGGAGCGCATTTCCGTGGTCAGGGCGTCGATGGCGATGCGAGCGGCGCTCAGGCGGCAGCTGTCGCCCTTCAGGTTCACCACCTCACCGGCTTCGTTGGGGTGATGCTCGAAGTGGCAGAAGTAGTCGTAGAACTTGGTGCTGGAGGCGAGACCGAGGAGGTCTGCCGTGTTGCGACCTACGATCTCTGCTGAGTAGTCGGACAGGAAGCCGACGGCGCGCGCCTGGGTGGCGAGGGCGTCGTCCACGGGACCGCCGCCACCGCGAGCGGGCTTGAGCATGGCGCCGGCCCAGAGCTCGATGGCCTCGACCAGCATGGACGGATCTTCGTGGCCCACGGAGGAGCCGCGGTTGGACGCCGTGCAGGAGCCATCGCAGATCGGTCCCCAGGGGCCCTCGTATTCCGTTGAGCACCCGTTGCCTGCCTGCGTGGGCTTGGGATCACGCCACCAGCAGATGTCCTCGACCGTGAAGCCCGCGGGCCCCCAGTCGCAGAACTGATCGTTGCCGACGCAATCGCCGGAGAAGTAGCAGTTGCACGCGGGGATGTCCGGGTGAGCGCCGGTGGGTCCGGGCTTCTGGCCGAAGCTGTCGCGCAGGATGAAGAAGTCGTCGCGGCCGACGCGCTCGTCGCCGTTCAGGTCGGCGTCCAGGTCCTTACCCTGCTCACCCACGTTCTGGCGCAGGATCGCGAAGTCCGGGCGGTCCACGATGTCGTTGTTGTTGAGGTCGGCGTCGCAGGCGTTGCCGAAGCCATCGCCGTTGGTGTCACGTTGGTCCGGGTTGGCGACGAGCGTGCAGTTGTCGCTGTTGTCGTCGAAACCGTCGCTGTCGCTATCGAAGCTGTCCTGGGCGAGCGCGACCGACGTACACATCGACGCACTGGCCACGAGTGCCAGCCATTGGGTAGCTTTCATTTGATTCCCCCTAGAATCCCTTAACGAGAGTGTTGTGCGTCGCGGCGAAGTCGGACGCGACCTGTGCTCGACGGCACAGTGGTCACACCCAGGTCCCCGGTAGCACGACTTCTTATGGCGATTGCAGTCTAGCGTGTCGGGAAAGCTCGTGCGATGGGCAGTCCGAGAGGGCGGATTCAACCGCCGCTCAGGGCCCGCTCGTGAGCGAACTGCGAGGGGGAATCGGGCGTGCGCGGGGCAGGGGGAACGGCTGGCGCGAGCACCCGAGCCGCGCCCAACGCCACCATGGCGAGCAACCCGAGACTCACGGCGAAGACCATGCCGTAGGCGAGCGTCGGTGCGGTGGCGTGCAGTGCAGCGAAGGTGCCGCCGGCGATGGCCAGGGTGGCGGCGATGGCGATCGCGTCCCCCATCTGCAAGGCCGAGGCGCTGGCCCCGATGGCACCGGGCGGCGCAAGGCGAATGAGCAGCACACCGAGGGCGGGGCGCTGCATGCCGATGCCGATCCCCATGACGGACCAGGCGACCACCACCAGGGCGGGGGGAAGCGCGAAGGCGAGCACGGCGACGATGCCCAGGAGGCCGCTGAACATGATGAGGGTGCCGAGGTGCAGCACGCCCAAGGGTTCGCGTTCTCTGCGGCTGTGCCAGTTGGCACCGCTCGCCCAGCCCAGGGCGGCGCCGGTGAGGCTGAGGCCGGCCAACCCGGCGCTGAAGTCGTAGCGCTCGATCAGCAGCAGAGGCACGAAGGCCTCGGCGGAGAAGAAGGCGGCGGCGGCGAGGGCGCGCACGCCGATCACGCTCGGTAGGCCCGGCGCGAGGCGCAGGGTGCCCGCCGGCAACAGCGCTCGCGCGCCGAGGAGGAGCAGCACGAGCCCCACGCCGAGCAGTAGCCACCGCGATGCGGGGCTTGGGCCCTGGCCGCTCACGTGGGTGAGTGCCAGTCCGCCCGCTGCCACGATCGCCCAGCCGACCCGTGCGCCAGCCTGGCGGCTCAGCGGACGGCTGTTGATCTCGCAGGCGCGCAGGGTGGGTACGAGCAGCAGCGCCGCCGGCGCACTGGCCAGGGCGACGAGCAGAAACACCCAACGCCACCCCAGGGTGCTCACGATCAATCCGCTCAACGCGGGGCCGATCAGCGCGGGCAGGGCCCAGGCGGTGGACATGGACGAGAGCGCGCGTCCGTGCATGGACGCGGGGTAGGCCGTGGCGGCGAGCACGTACAGGGTGACGCCCACGGCGCCCACGGCAAGCCCCTGCACCACCCGACCCGCGAGGAGTAGCACGAAGTGATCGGCGAGGCCGGCGAGCGCCGACCCCACCACCAGGGCGGCGATGGCGGCCCAGGTGGGGGCGCTCGGCCCGCGGGCATCGCTCCAGATGCCGGCGATGGCGATGCCCACGGCGCTCGCGGCGAGGGTGCTGGCGAAGGCCAGGGCGTACCAGGCGATCGCTTCGAATTCGGTCGCCGCGATGGGCATGGCGGTGGCGACGGCCAAGGACTCGAAGGCCACCAGGGAGGTGAGGACGACGATCCCTAGGGTCGTGCGTCGGTAGGCGGGGGCGAGCAGGCGCTCGGGTCCTGCGCTCGCCTCGTCGGCGCGTGCTTGGTCATGATTCATCGCGGGATCCTCACTGGGTTTCCCGCAGTCTCTGACCTCAAGTGAACTTGAGGTCAAGGGGCGTGAACATCACCACGAGCGGCGCGCCCCGGCGTTGACGATCTCGCGAATGTCTGGGGTGTTGGCGGATCAGGCCTAAGGCGCTGGCAAGCTATTATTGTTGTTCGCTCAGTAGCGTCAGCAGGTCGGCCGCCAGGATGTCGGGGTGGAGAAAGCCCACGTTGTAGATGTTGCGCAGCTGCCGCTCGCGGTCGATCAGATAGACGCGCAGAATGTGGGAGTAGCTGCCGAGGGAATCACCTTGCGCGTCCACGCTCTCGATCACCGTTTGATCGTAGGCCTCGAGAATCGGTGTCAGCGCTTCGCGTGACGCGGTGGTCAAGAAGGACCAGGGCGTTGCCGCCTCGTCCTGGGGCTGCGGGTCTACCTGGGCGGCGTAGGCGCGCATGACCTGCGGCGTGTCCCAGGTGGGGTCGAAGCTCAGGGTCAGGAATCGCACCTTGCCCGCCAGTGCCTCGCGCTCACTCACCTCGCGTCGCAGGCGCTTGAGCACGTGGGTGGCGAGGGGGCAGCCGTTCGGGTCTGGGCACCGCGTGTAGATGAAGCTCAGCACCGTCAGGCGGTCGTTCATCAGCGCATGCAGGCGGGCGGGGCGGCCGTCGCTGCGCAACACCTCGCCGTCGGCGGCGGGGCCGAGGGCCGGTAGGCGGTAGGTGCCCGGTGCGGGGGCGTCGAAGGCCAGCTTGCCGTAGCCGGGGGCTTGCACCTGGGGCGCCTGGCGCTGCAGGTGCAGGCGGTGGGGGTTCTGCGTGCTCTGCTCAGCGACGCCGGGCCCTGCTGCCAGCAGCAGCAGGGTCGTGATCAGGGCGATCCCTCGTCGTGGATCGCCCCGCCTCGTGCTCAGGGTTGCACCTGAGCACTCGCCGGCGCGCCTGCAGGTCGCTCCTGCCCGTAGAGCGCGTAGGCGCCGAAGCGCATCTGATGTGGGCTGCCCAGGCCCTCGGCGTGGAAGTCGATGGCGAAGGTCGGCTCCAGCGCCTTTCCAGTCCAGCGGAAGGCTTTGAAGTACTGCAGATCCTCACCGTCCGGCGCATCCACTTTGTCCCACTTGGCGAGCAGGGAGGAGGTGAAATAGATGCGCTCGCCGTCCCAGCTCTGCGACAGCATGTTGACCTGGGCGCCGAGCTTCTTCTCGTACACCTGCGTCGGTTTGAAGGGATCGGAGATGTCGAAGGCGCGGGTGGTGCCGTCGTTCCAGGTGTTCACCCAGAGGAGCGAATCATCGGCGGCGATCGAGATGTCCACGGGCAGGGGGATCTTCGAGGGATCGGCGATGGTGCCGACCTCGGTGGTCGACCAGGTGCCCTCAGTGTCCGCGTGGATCAGCCAGATCTTCGAGGTGAGGGCGGTGGTGGTGAAGCAGTAGTCGTGATCGGAGCCCCAGGCGCAGCGAATCTCCAGCGGGGCGCCCGGCACGTCCAGTACCGTCTTCGGCTGGCGCGTATGCAGGTCCCACACCACTACCGTGTTGCCGAAGGCCGCCATCGCGTCGGGGTTGGCCATGACGTCGCCCAGCGGGGTCATGTAGTTGTTCCAGCCGGTGAAGGACGAGGTGATGAGGGCGTTGCGTCGGGGCAGGGCGCGCACGTCGTAGCCGTAGCCGTCCGCGAACTGGCCGGTCTGCTCGGCGCCGTAGAGGTTGCCGGCGGAGGGGATCCAGTAGGTGGCGATGTAGTCGCCTGCGTTGGTGTACTCCACCAATGCCGTGCGCCCCCCGTGGTCCTTCGAATTGGAGAGACCGCTGATCAGCATGCGCCCCGGGGTCGCGTAGTTCGTGTGCGGTCCGACCACGCCGCCCGTCGCCTCGACGAAGTTATCGATCGTGTTGACCAGCTTCGGCTCGGCAGGATCTGTGTGCACATCGAAGATGAAGATATTGCTGCTGTCGAGGCCGGCGGCCCACAGGAAGCGACGGTCATCGGTGAACCCGCTGTGGTGGGCCTCGAAGCGTCCGCCCATGGAGAGGCTGGCGACCACCTGGCCGTAGGTGGGCGAGTCTGGGTGCACGTCGATGGTGACGAGCTTGTCTTGCCCATCGCCCATGCCCTCCACGCCCACGGTCCACACGTAGACGAAGTCTTCCTGGCCCACGATTTTCGCCATGTAGGGCGACATGCACGTCTCGTCGGCCATCGCCCCGACGCTGACGATGAGGCCGGCGAGCATTGCCGCGATCGGCGAAAGGGCGGAGGAGAGGGACGAGAGCAGACGGCGGGAACGTGACTTCGACATGGGGTAACTCCCTGAATATGCGCCTGATACCAGCCTACGAGGCACCGTGCGGCGGTTCAAGGGTCAGCGAAATGGCGATACGCCGAGTGGTCACCCGGCTGCGGGGCAACGACGTCCCTGTAGCGCTGGCTCCCCGATCACCGGTGCAGCGCCTATCACCAAATCAATTCGTTAGGAGTACGAGCCCTGCTGTGGCGACGAGGGCCGCGTCTGCCGGAGGCGGGCGAGCGGGGCGGTGGCCCCGTTTTGCGCATCCGGCGGATCTTGGCCAGCGGCGTCGATCGGGCCGCTGGCGCCGCTGTGACCGCATGTTGCAAATGCGGATGGATATCGCGAACTCCTGTCGCGGCGGGGTGACAGGGGCAGTTTTTCGCCCTCGCGGAGGATCCCTGGGCGATAATGCCGCCGCGAACATGGATGTTCGATCTAAGGAGACACACCATGCAAAACGAAAATAAATCGGTCGATCCGAAGGGTCGGCCGCGCGGGCGCACCTCGCCCGTGCTTTCTCGACTCACGGCCGTTCTGTTGGGGGCCACGCTCATCGCGGGTGCCGTCGACGCTCAGCAGGCCACCTCTCTCGCCTTCAACTCCGTGCCCGAAGGGCAGGCGCCGCAGGGCATCCTCGCCGCCGCACGGGCCTCGCGCGGTACCGAGCGCCTCGATGCGCATCCGGCCGAGGCGGACGCCGTGCGCGAGTTGACCGCCTTCGCCCGTGCCCATTGGCAGGCGATCGGTGCCCTCGATGTGGTGGGGTTGTCGCGCTTCCACGTGGAGGCTACCCGGGGCTGGCATCCGCCCGCCGAGCCCAACTTCCATGGCGCCGAAGTGCTCGCCGCCAACGATGACGCGCTCTACCTCATGTTGCGCGGGCCGCGCTTGCCGGCCAGCTTCGAGATCGTGCACCGCTACCTCGTGTTCTTCGCGCGCTACGACCTCAGCAGCGGACAGGTGGGTGAGGTGAGCGTGAGCATTCGCGGGGAGGTGCACGAATGAGCCGGCCGCTGCTGCCTGCCGCTCTCGGTCTCACCGCCGGCGTGCTGCTCAGCGCGAGCGCCCTCGCGACCCCCTTCACCTATCGGGATTTTGATCAGGTGCAGGCGGATCTCGAGGCCCTCGCTCAGCAGTACCCCGAGCTGACCCGCTTGAGCACGGCGCAGGACGACTACGGCCTGCCCACCGACGATCGCTTCGAGCACTTCATCCTGCGCATCACCAACGAGTCGACCGGCTTCGACAAGCCCGAGATGTTGATCGTGGGTACGCAGCACGGCGATGAGGTGGTCGGTGTGGAAGTGGCCATCGAGACGGCGCGCCTGCTGCTCGAGAGCTACGGCTCCGATCCCTGGCTCACGGCCCTCGTGGACGAGCGCGAGATCTACTTCATGCCCCTTGCCAACCCTCAGGGCTTCACGGAAGGACGCCGGTCCAGTCCCGGTGCCGAGGGCAGCGAGGACATGAACCGCGACCACATCTACGATCGCGCGTGCAATTTCTTCTGCGACGATGACATTCCGCTCTCCACCGTCGGGGGGCGCGCCATCTGGGAGCTGTCGCGGCGCCACGCCTTCCGCGTGATGCTCGACTACCACGGGGGGATCGAGCTGATCATCCATCCCTGGGGCACGCCGATCCATCGCCAGAACACGGAGAGCCCGGACGAGCGCGCCGCCAATGCGCTCGGCAATCTCATGAGCGAGTACGGCGGACCCTTCCGCGGCTTCTACCCCGTGGGTACGTCGAACGACCTGCTCGGTGCCGTGATCGGTCCCCTGGATGACTCGTCCTACGCACCTGGCTGGGATCCGGCCAACGCGGACGCTCAGTTCCCCAACGATGCGGCTCGCGCCATCAGCTACACGGTGGAGATCTCCAACCAGAAGCGACCGGCCGAGAACCTGCTCGGCGGTGATGCGGACCTGCTCACCCCGGGCGGTGCCGAAGACGGCTACATCCCGAAGAACGTGCGCATCGCCCTGGCGGCCATCGACCTGACGGATCCGTTCGTCGAGTGGACCAACCGCGACCAGGTGCCGACCAGCGTGGAGGTGGGTGAGTCCTTCGAGGTGCGCTGGCAGGTACGCGGCTGCTTCGACATCGACGACACGCGCGTGCGCTGGGGTACCTCCGCCGATCCGCGGGTGGACTTCGATGCGCAGAGCGCGTCGCAGAGCGATCTCAGCGGTGACGCGTGCTTCAATCCGCCGCGTGAGTTCACGGCGCAGGTGAGCATCGATGTGCCGGGTGACTACTTCCTTACGCCGGTGGCGAAGGTGGACGAGGACCTGCTTGCCCAAGGCAACCCCGATCCCGCCCTGCCGCCGCAGAGCTTCCTGGTGCGTGCGCGTACGGAGGAGGGTGAGGTGTTCCGCAACGAGACGGATCCCAACGAGGTGAACACGGTGGTCGGCCAGATCTACCGCGACGCCGAGCCGTTGCTGATCACCGTGACCGGCGATGGGGGCGACCCCGTCTACACCCTGAACCCGCCGACCCCCGGCGACGCCGGTGCCCTGAACACCTTCGAGATCACCGGCGCCACGCCGGGTCAGCGCAACTTCGTGCTCGTGGGTGGCGCTGCGGGCGCGACGGAAGTGCCGGGGTGCCCGGGCTTGTTCGCCGACATCGCCAACTTCCGCGTGCTGGCGGTGGGCAACGCCGATGCGACGGGCACGGCCACGCTGGAGCGCTTCCTGCCGGCGGGGCTCAGCGGGCGCACCCTGCGTCTGCAAGCGGTGGAGCGGCCGAGTTGCACCCTCAGCGACGTGGTGATCGAGACCTTCTGAGGTCGGCTCTCGGGCGACGCCGGCCGTAAGCGGTCGGCGTCGCTCAGCGCAGCGCCCTACTCGGGTTTCGCTGCAAGGCCCTGGCAGGACGCAGGGAGGTTCTGCAGGTCGACACTGGTGAGGTTGGTGCCGAAGACGGTCATGCCGTCGAGCGGATTGCTGAACCCGCACACCCAGGCCACGGTCGCGCCTGCGTTGTCGTCGCGCAGGCTTGGGCGCAAGCTCAGAATGCGTTCGCCGAGTGCCGCGTTCACGCTTGCGAACTCCACGTGGATGGCGCCCTCCGCCACCGCCACGGCGGACACGCCCTCGCTGTTTATTTCCGCGGGCGCGGGCAACTCGAGCACGGCATTGGATTCCGGGAACTCGCCGAAGTACGAGAAGTAGTCCTCGACTCGGGTCTTGATGCCACCGGTGATCGTCAGCGCCTCCACCACGTAGGCACGCGTAACGTAGCGCTGGTAGGCGGCCACGGCGATCGCCGTGAGGATGCCGACGATGGCGGTCACCACCATCAGCTCGATTAGTGTGAAGCCTCTTGCTTTCATATCCGTCCCTGGAGCGTCGGCAAGGGGGCTTGCCGATGGCCATTACGTTGCTGGGGCGCCAATCCGTCGGTGGCCGCCACTGGCTCTTTTGGGTCATCCTACCCGAGGGCGGGGTGGCGGATCACGTCCCTCGTGGGGATCACCTGCCGTCGCCAGGCGACAATCTCCAACCACCGGTCATAACGGACCCAGTGCTTACGCCGTAGGACGAGACATCAGATGAGCAGCACCCCCACCACCGTCGCCCTGTTCCCGATCCCGGATTTGGTGGCATTTCCCGGCACGATCGTGCCTTTGCACGTGTTCGAGCCCCGCTATCGCCAGCTCCTGAACGACTCGATCGAGCAGGAGCGCTTGATCGGCATCCCCAATACGCGAAAGCAGATTCACCCCGGGCGCAAGCACGAGTCGGTCGAGGAGGCGCTCGCGAGCAACCAGGCGACATATCAGCCTCACGAGGTGTTCTCCGCGGGGCGCGGGGAGATCGTCGAGACCCTCGATGATGGGCGTATTCACGCGGTGATCCGCGTGGAGCAGCGCCTGGTGCTGGGCCAGGAGGTGCAGACCCTGCCCTATCGGATCGTCGAGGCCACGCCCCTGGACGACGAGCCCGACGGCGCTGAGGACGTCTCGCGCGAGCTGCAGCGGGAGATCAACGGGCGTCTCGTGCGCATCGTGGCCGACGAGAGTCCGGAGCTCGCCGACGCCCTGGAGCAGGACGATTGGTGCTCGCTCAGCCCCGCCGCCTTCTCCTTCAAGATCTTCCAGTTCCTGCGCTTCGATCCTGACCTAATGCAGTCCGTGCTCGAGACCACGCAGGTGAGTAAGCGCCTGAAGGTGATCGACGACGTGCTGCAGAGCGCGAGCTGAGCGCCCCGTGGCTGAGACCTAGCGGGCGGCCACGCGCTCGAAGCGGTTCGCGTCGAGATTCTTGCGCACCGCATTCGAGGGGAAGATCTCCCCGTTCATCGCGATGTAGACCCCCGGCGCGCACACCTGCACGGCGGCCACGGCCATGCCGATGTTGAACAGGGCGTCCGTGGAGCGGAATCGGGCTGGCGTGAGGGCGCCTGTGAGCACGATGGTCTTGCCGGCGATGTCCTCCATCGTGCGGGCGGTCTGCACCATCGTGTCCGTGCCGTGGGTGATGAGCACGTGGGTGGCGTTGCAGCGGCTCACGGCCGCGTGGATTCGGGTCCGGTCCTCGTCGGTGAGTTCCAAACTGTCCTTGTGCATCAGCTCCGTCAGGGAGTAGTCGAAGCCGGCGCCAGCCTCGTGCAGGATCTGGGGGATCTGCGGGGCGCCGATGCTGAATTCGCTGCGCGCATCGAAGTACACCTTGTCGATGGTGCCACCGGTGGTGAAGATCGCGACTTGCATGGGGCTGCTCCGTGGCGTGGGCGATGCCGGTAGCGCATGCGTATCCCATCGTTTGACGCATGGCCCCCGGCCCGGTTTGCGCACGATACACTGCGGGGCTTATCGGGTACACGCGGAGTGATGCATGGAGGGCGAATGCTGCTGAGGCGCTCGAGTTCAGGTGTGGCGGCGAGGTCTGCCTGGCGCGATCCGGTGCTGGTGCTCACGGTGCTCGTGCTGGCGATCGCGGCTGTTAGCTGCAGCCGCGAACCAGCATCGCTGTTCGAGCCAGCGCCGGCGCAGACCCTCGTGAATACGACGGCGGGCCCGGTCACCGGCGCCACGGCGGAGCCCGGCGCGCACGCCTGGCTCGGCATCCCCTACGCCGCGCCGCCCGTGGGCGATCTGCGCTGGCGCGCACCGCGACCGCCGCGGCCGTGGCAATCCCCTCGGGAGGCCATCGCCCACGGTCCCGCCTGCCCCCAAACCGGCAGCCCCCTCGGCGGTGCACCCGCGGACACCTACGGCAAGCTCTGGGGGGATGAGGACTGCCTCTCCCTCAACATCTACGCGCCGGCGGACGCGCCGCGCGGCACCGACGAACCGGGCTTGCCCGTGCTCGTGTGGATTCACGGCGGCGGTAACGTGGTCGGCCACAGCGGGTTCTACAACGGCGCCCGCCTCGCCGCCGAGCAGCAGCTCATCGTGGTCACCTTCAACTATCGCCTCGGCCCCTTGGGCTGGTTCTACCATCCGTCCCTGAGCGACGGCACGGCGCAGGACGGCTCGGGCAACTACGGCACCTTGGACATGATCGCCGCCCTGCAATGGGTGCAGGCGGAGATCGCTGCCTTCGGCGGTGACCCGCAGCGCGTGACCGTCGCGGGCCAGTCCGCCGGCGGCCGCAACGTGTTTGCGCTGCTGGTCTCGCCCCTAGCGGAGGGTCTGTTCCACCGGGCGATTTCGCAGAGCGGCGGCACCACCACGGCGTCCGTCGCCGCCGCCAGCCACTACCAGGACGACTCGCAGGCCCCGGGCCATGAGACGAGCGCGGCGGAGATCGTGCTCAAGCTGCTCGGCGGCGAGCGCGCCGTGGCCAAGCGGCGTGCGGAGGATGCACTCGCGGCGGGCGAGATCGCCACGCGCCTGCGCGCCCTCGAAGTGCCCACCTTGTTCGACCTCTACGAGGCCAGCCCCTACTCGCTCGGCGCCCAGGGACCCACCCTGATCCGCGACGGCGAGGTGCTGCCGCTCACGCCCACGCTGGAGCTTCTGCGGCGAGGGGAGTGGCACCAGATGCCGGTGATACTCGGCAGCACCCGCGACGAAGCCAAGCTCTTCATGGCCTTCGAGCCCGATCAGGTGCAGCAGGTGGCCGGTCTGCCCCTGTGGCGTAAGGATCCGGTCACCTACGAGCGAGAAGCCTTGTATCGCTCGCGCGCGTGGAAGTTCTTCGGTGTCGATCGCCCCGTGAGCGCCATGCTCGAAGGGGGCGCGCCGGGGCCGTTCTTCACCTATCGCTGGGATTGGGACGAGGAGGGCAAGCTCGGCTTCGTCGATCTGTCCGCCATCGCCGGTGCCGGGCACGGCTTCGAGGTCGCCTTCATCTTCGGTCACTACGATGTGGGCCCGAACACCAAGATGCTCTACCACAAGCGCAACGCGGCGGGTCGAGCGGAACTGAGCCGGGTGATGATGGGGTATTGGGCAGCCTTCGTGCGCGATGGCGTGCCGGGCACCGGTGGCACCGGGGCGCCGGTGTGGCCCTCAGTGAGCGCCGATGCCACCGCGGAGACGCTCCTCTTGCTCGACACCTCGGCCGACGGTGGCGTACGCGCCGTGAGCGAGCGCCTCAGCAAGGATGGCTACCTCGACGCCCTGCGCGCCGACGCCTACCTCGAGGACCGCCAGCGCTGCCGCCTCTACGACATCACCCTGGGCTTCGATGCGGCGGACGAGGGGGACCGCGCCTCCCTGGGCTGCCAGGGCGTGCCGCGCATACCGATCTTCGGTGCCACGCAATGAGCTGGGCCACCCTCATGATTCGCTCGGGCGCCGTGCTGGGCGCCCTGGGCGTGCTAGCGGGCGCCTTCGGTGCCCACGGCCTGGAGGGGCAGGTAAGCGCTGAGCGTCTCGATACCTTCGCGACGGGAGCCAGCTATCACCTCTGGCATGCGTTGGCGCTGGTGCTCACGGGCGTCGTGGCGCGCCAGCGCTCGCCGCGGGCGTCGCTCATGGCAGCCGGTGTGTGCTTCGCCGTCGGCGTGGTGCTGTTCAGCGGGTCGCTCTACGCCCTCGTGCTCCTCGATGCGCCCATGCTCGGCATGATCACGCCCCTCGGCGGCCTCACCCTCGTCGCCGGCTGGCTATTACTTGCCTTCGGTGTCGGTGGCGACAGCGACGCGTAGGCTCAGAGCTGCGCGTCCAGGGCCTCGATCAGCTGGGTGACTTCCGCTTCGTTCGTGTAGTGCACGAAGGACATCCGGAGCACGCCCCGGTCCGGTTCCATGCCGAGGGCATCGATGCAGCGGTGCGCGTAGAAGTGGCCGGCGCTCGCGCCCACGTGGTGCTCCTTGGCCAGGGCCTCGGCGATATCGCGCGGGTGGCGCTTCGTGTCCACGGCCACGGTAGGCGCGCGCCCGGCGGCCTGGCGGCGACCGATCAGGCTCGCGCGCGGATGATCGTCGAGGAAATCCAGCAACGGCGTCAGCAGCGACTGCTCGTGGGCCTGCATCAGGTCGTGCAGGGCGTTGGCCCGCGCCCGCAAGGGCAGGTCGGCGAGGCCCTGGTGTAGGCAGAGGGACTCGAAGTAGTCGATCACGCCCCCCGAGGCCGCCACCTGAGCGTGGTCCGGACCCGCGGGGACAAAGCGCGCGTTCGGCTTTCCAGCGTTGAAGAAATGCGTTTGCGACGGCCATTGCTCGTTGAGCGTCCGGCGCATGGTCATCACACCCTGGTGCGGGCCGTACACCTTGTACAGGGAGAAGAGGTAGACGTCCGCGCCGAGGGCGTCAACGTCGGGCAGGCCGTGGCCGCAGTAGGACACGCCGTCCACCACACTCACTGCCCCTGCCTTACGGATTCGTTCGCAGATCTGCGCCACGGGGTTGAAGGTGCCGACGATGTTCGAGCAATGGCTGAAGGCGACCAGCACCGTGCGCTCGTTCAGCAGCGACTCCAGAGCTGAGAGCTCGAGATCACCGCTGTAGGGGTTGAAGCGCCACTCGCGCACGGTGAAGCCGTCGTCGGCCAGGCGTCGGAAGGCGCCCACGTTCGCCTCGTGATCGAGGTTGGTGACGATGACCTCGTCGCCTGCCTTGCCGTGGGCACGCAGGGCCTGGGCCAGTACGTAGACGTTCTGCGTGGTGGAGGGGCCGAGGTGCAGTTCGTCCGTGGCCACGTTGAGCCAGCTCGCCAGCCCCTCGCGGGCGCGGTCCATCGCCTCGCCGCCAGCCACGGAAGCCGCGGACCAGGCGTAGGGCTGCACCTTCGTGCTGCGGTAGAAGCGCTCCAGTTGCTCGATCACCGGTGCGCAGGCGTAGGAACCGCCGGCGTTCTCGAAGTGGGCCCAGCCCTGGAGGTCCGGCTCGCGAAAGGCCGGGAAGCAGTGGCGGGCGAAGTCGACGTCGAGGCTGGCGGATGTGGACATGCGAATCCTCTGGGCGCGGGAGTTCACGGGATTTCACCGTCGTGGGCGCGCGAGGTCAACGGATCATGCCCACCCGGCGAGGGCCGTGCACTACACTGGCGGCCTGCGACATCGCTTGAGGAAGGCACCATGGAGTGGAGAGGCCGACGCGGCAGCGACAACGTAACCGACGCGCGCGGGCAGCGCATGTCAGGCGGGGGCGGTGGCCTCGGCGGGGCGGGCATCAACCTGCTGGTGCAGATGGTGCTGCGCACCTTCGGCCTCAAGGGCGTGCTGGTGCTCGGCGTGATCGGCGTGGTGGGCTGGCAGCTCGGCCTGATCAATCCGGCGACGCTCCTCGGCGGCGCCCCCACCTCCCAGCAGGTCAAGTACACGCCGACCGCAGCGGAGCAGGAGCTCTTCCAATTCGTCGCCGTGGTGCTGGCGGACACGGAAGACGTGTGGAACTCCGAGTTCTCGCGCTTCGGCCAGGCCTACCGCGAGCCGGAACTGATCATCTACCGCGATCGCATCAACACGGGCGGCTGCGGCCCCGGCGATGCGCGCATGGGACCCTTCTACTGCCCCGCCGATCAACGTATCTATATCGACTTGAGCTTCTACGACGAGCTCGCCCGCCAGTTCCAGGCGCCCGGTGATTTCGCCCAGGCTTACGTCATCGCCCACGAGGTGGGGCATCACATCCAGAACCTGCTCGGCTACAGCGACAAGGTCAACGCCATGCGCGGCACGCCGCAGGAGAACCAGTGGATCGTGCGCCTGGAACTGCAGGCCGATTACCTCGCCGGCGTCTGGGCTCACCACAACCAGCGCTACCTCGAGCGCGGCGACATCGAAGAGGCCATGCAGGCGGCGAATCAGATCGGCGACGACGCCATTCAGATGCGCTCGCGCGGACGAATCGATCCTCACGCGTTTACCCACGGCACCTCCGAGCAACGCATGCGCTGGTTCGAGAAGGGCTTGCGCAGCGGCCGCCTCGAGGGCGGTGACACCTATAAGATTCCCTACGAGCAGCTATGAGCGAGATCAACCCGGCGTACGTCGAGGAACTTAAGGAGAGTATTCGCAAGGCGCCCTATCCCGCGCTCATGTCCATGACCATCGCGGACATCGACCGCGATGGATGCGTGATCGCTCTGGACGGGCAGGAGAAACACCTGCAGCCCTTCGGCATCGTCCACGGCGGCGTGATCGCCACCTTGATCGATACGGCCACCTTCTGGGCCGTGTTCCTGTCCTTACCGTCCGCGGACGACGGGCTGGTCAACGTCGACCTCAAGCTCAACTACCTCTCGTCCGTGACCGGCGGCGAGCTGCGGGCGACCGGCCGCAAGATCCGCATGGGGCGCACGATCGGCTACTCCGAGGCCCATGTGCACGATGAGAAGGGCCGGCTCATCGCCCACGGCACCTCGACGCTCATGGTATTGCCCGGCAAGGGCTTGGACTTGGGCGTCCCGCGCGAACTTCCCTGAGTTCAGCCTGACGCCCAGGTCTGCCGATTCGAAGCCGCAGAAGCTCGACACGCGCCGGAGCGGTCGGCACACACTCGGCCATAGCGTCTATACCCTCTATCCTCATCGTATTCTGTGCTCGATCTGTGAGGATTACCGCATCCACTATGCGGTAGGCTGACCCCGCATCGGCTGCCGCAACCTGTCCACCTTTCCTATGGTGCGGATAAGCTGAAACAGCCTCTGGCGGAGGCGGAAACCACCTAGTCTTTCCCATCCCCGTGGCGTCAAAGGCGATGGCAGACGAATCACGCTTCCAAAAATATTAGGGAGTGCCAAGAAGGCTTCGGCGCAGCGAAGAAGCTGTACTTTAATACATCGCCGCTTTCGACCAGAGGTCAAGTGGACGGGCGCCAAAAAGACCCAGAATGAGGTATGCGTACGATTGGGATCTCAACAACCAAGCGCCGTAAGTGGCTGCGCTCCTGGATTCCACTTTTGTGTCTCGTGCCGGGCGCTGCGCTGCTCCCTGCGGATTCCCTTGGCGCCGAGGCGGAATGCCTGGCCATCGAACAGGCGTTTGCGCACAACAATGTTGCAACCCTTAAGAACCTTGTCCCCAGCAAACCTCAATGGCAGGCACTAAAGCAGTTTCGCCTGGCCGCCGCTTACATTCCTGCGGACGAAAACAAAGCCGCGCTACAGGCGGTACGCAACGGTCTAAAAACCGTCAAACGTGCGCTGCAAGCGGATCCTCATGACACAGAAATGCTGATCATGGGGGCCATGCTGGACGGTCAATACGTCCTGCTACGTCGCTGGCGCTTCTTTCTCAATGGTCGTCGCGGACTGCGGCGTTTAAACCGCGCAGAGGCACAGCAGCCGAACAATCCCCGCATTGCGCTGGTGCGTGGCACCGCTAAGTTTTTGTTGCCGGGGATCCTCGGTGGCAACGCCAAAGAAGCGCAAGCAACGTTTTTTCGCGCGCTTTACCAACACCCTGACTCTTTTGCACAGAGCGTCCTATGCCGCGACGGGCAGTGGGCGCAGGTTGATCTGCTGAACTGGCTGGCCCGCAGCTACCAAGAAAACGGTGACCCGGAACAAGCTCAAGCCACGTTTGCGCAAGCTCTCGAGCATTCCCCCGACAATCACTGGGTACGATTGGCCATGGCTGGCGAAGGCTATGAATGGCAGCCTGAATCTGGGGAGCTCAACCAGAATGAGTAGCTCCTTAAGCGTGGTGATTCCCGCCTTAAACGAAATCGAGTTGTTGCCAGACAATACCCAGGCACTGCTCAGCCTGGCATGCGTTGATGAGGTAATCGTCGTCGACGGCGGCAGCACAGACGGCACCGTTGAGTGGTTAGAGCAGCATAGCGCCAGGCAGAGCAAACTTTCCTTCACACACAGCCTGCCGGGACGCGCACTCCAGATGAATGCCGGTGCGCAAATCGCCAAGGGAGACTGGCTGCTGTTTCATCACGCAGATTCAGCACTATCAGGTGCAGGCGTGCAGGCAATCGGCGAACT
>JBCBZW010000101.1 GCA_039815145.1 Pseudomonadota bacterium | reverse complement strand
GGCGGCCTCATCAGCGCCACGGCCCTCGGCGATGCCGACGGCGGCGACATCCAGGTGGACGCGGACCGGGTGAGCCTGACCGGCGACGCGGCCATCGTGACCGATGCGGGGCGCTTTCTGGAGGAAGCGAGCCCCGACGCCACCGGCAACGCCGGACAGATCGACATCCAGGCGCAGGAGAGCATCCGCCTCACCGGCGGCGCGGTGAGCAGCAACAGCCTTGGCCTCGGGAATGCCGGGAGCATCACCCTCGCCGCCCCTCAGATCCAATTGAGCGGGTCGTCAGCCACGATTTCCACGGTCGCCGACGGCGATGGCGACGCGGGCAGCATCCAGCTCACGGGCGATAGCGTTCGCCTTGCCGACGCGCTGCTGAACGCGCAGGCGCGCGGAGCGGGGAGCGGCGGCAATGTGGAGGTGAAAGCGGGCGACGCCCTCAGCCTGATCGACTCCACCCTGTCGGCGAGTTCCGGCGCCGCTGGTGGCGGCAGCCTGCAGATCGCGTTCGGGGCCTCATCGCCCGCCGTCATTCGCAACAGCGTCCTCTCAGCGGAGACGCAGACGGGCGATGAACAAGCGGGCAGCATCGTCGTCCAGGGAGAGGTGGCTCCGGGCGGCCAGGAGGGGCTCTCCACCGTGGTGCTTAGCGGCTCCCAGCTCCTGGCCAACGCGGACGGCGGTGCGGCGGGCAACGTGCTGGTGGAGGCGGGCACGGTGTTGCGCGATAGCGATACCCGCCTCGCGGCGTCGAATCGAGCTGGCCTCAGCGGATCGGTGCAGGTGCGCGAGCAAAGCCCGAACACGCAGATCGACGCCGTCGCCGAGGCGCCTTCCCCGATCGACCCGACTGCGCAAATAGGCACCTGTCGCTCGGTCAGTAACGGCGCCCTGTGGGTCCGTCACACGAGCGCTCAGGAGTCTCCCGCTCGTGTGCTGCTGGCCATGACGCGTATCGATCCGCAACAGCAGCTGGCGACGATCGACGATGGTGCCCCGGCGGACCCGAGCGGCGATGCCGCACCCGCGCTCGCCAGCACCTTTCACACCCGATCGGCGCATGCTGCCCTGGCCGCCGACGACCTGACCAGCGCCGAGGCACAGGCTGAGCGCGCGATCAAGCTGACCAAATCACCGCAGACGCTCGCGACCAAGGCGGTGGTCGACTACGCGCGTGCCGATTACCTGGCAGCGGCGAAAGCCTTCGACGAAACTGCACGCCTCGCGGCGCGCCGCGACGGGCAGCCACAGCAGGCCCTGCTGGCGCGCGCGCGAGCCAACGCCGCCCGGGCGTGGCTGCTGGCGGGCGATCCCGCTCGCGCCCTGGAACGCCTGCGAACGGCGCAGTCCCTGGCGGGGCGGCTCCCCGCCGACGCCGAGCGCGCCCTGCTGATGCTGCACGTGGGCCAGACTTGGATGAGCGCCGCGCGCGCACCTGGCGCCGACAGCGGCTGGCCACGCCTGAGTGCGCTCAGCGCCCTGCGCGACGCTCTCGCCACCGCCGAGGGCCTCGATGGCCGCGCCGATCTCATCGCCTGGAGCCTCGGCACGATGAGCGAACTCTACGCGATCGATCAGCGCCCGGAGGACGCAGTGACCCTCGCCCACCGCGCCTTGGCCGCGGGCGAGCACACCGTGGATGCCTACCGTTGGTATCGCCAGCTCGCGCGCTTGAACTTGGAGCTTGGTGAGGCGAAGCAGGCGCGCGCCTACTACGCGCGCGCCATGGTGCTCACCTCCCGCGCCGCCGGCAATGCCCGTGGATCGCAAACCCGAGAGGCGCACTTCCGCCGACAGATCGCCCCGGTGTACCTGGAGTACGCCGAGCTATTAATTTCCCTCGCCAGCGGAAGCGATGCTCGCGCGCAACAAAGGCTGCTGCTCGAGGCGCGGGAGGTGATCAACCGTCTGCACGCCGCCGAGATTCGCGATTACCTGGATCAACCTTGCGCTGCTGAGATCCTGCCGGATACGCGGAATTTGAGCCTCGCCGACGACACCGCCGTGTTGTTCCCCATCGTGTTCGACGATCGTGTGGAGCTGTTGATCCAAACTGCACGGGGGATCCGCCGGGCGAGCAGCGCGCCCCTCACCCGCCAAGCCCTGGCACGGCAGGTGGCGAACGTCAGGGCCGGACTGCGCGACCCCCGGCGCGCGGGCACGGTGGAGGCCGCCCGCACCCTCTACACATCCCTCTTCAAGGACCTGGACAGTCTCCTGACCGAGCACGGGCGAATCGAACGATTAATCGTAGTACCCGACGGCCCCCTGCGCGCCCTGCCCTTCGGCGCCCTGCACGACGGGGAACGCTGGTTGGCGCAACGGGTCACGGTGGAGATCATGCAGCGCCTTGCCCCCGCACGTAACGCCGAGCGCTCGACCCCAGGCGCACCGAGTGCCGTCCTTGCAGGTGTGAGCCGCTTCGGCGACGGCGCGCAAAGCGCTTTGCCGTTCGTCCCGCAGGAACTGGACGGGGTCAGTGCCGCCTGGCGTGGACACCGCAGCGTGCTGCGCGAGGAGAAGTTCACCCGCCGCTCCTTCCAGCAGGCCTTGCTTTCCCTGGAACCCGCGGTGGTACATCTGGCCACCCACGGCACCTTCGCCGGATCCCTGGAGCGCTCCTACCTAGTGTCCGGGAGCGGCGAGCGGCTGGGCATCGCCGATCTCTTCGCGCCCCTGCAACAGCTCGCCGAACAGCAGCGACCGGTGTCGCTGGTGGTGCTGAGCGCGTGCGATACGGCGGTGGGCGTGGAACGCTCGTCGATCGGCCTGGCCGGCATGGCCCTGCGCGCCGGGGCCGCCCACGCCATCGGCTCCCTCTGGCCGGTGCCGGACGATGGCACCGCCCAGCTGTTCAGTACCTTCTACGCTGCGCTGGAGGGGGATGCCCGCTACAACCCAGGAAAGGCGTTAGCAACGGCGCAGCGTCAGATGATCGATGCGCAGCGCTACGCCCACCCGGCCTACTGGGCCGGCTTCCAGATCATCAGCAATGGCATCGACTGGGCGCCGACCGATACGCCGACGGCGACACTCGCCACGCTCCAAGGAGCTCAGTGAGCGCTGCCTAGCGGACTCGCCTGGACGCTCACCGCATCGGACAGCACCCAACATCCGCGGCCCGCACGCTTGGCCGCGTACATCGCCTTGTCGGCCGCGTCGACCAGCTCCCCGCGTTCCTCGCCGTGCAACGGGGCCAGGGCGAGCCCTGTCGAGAGGGCCACCGACACGGCCTCACCGTCGACGATCAGTCCGCCGCGCAGGGAGTCGTAGAAGCGATCCATCCACTGGTGAGCATGATCGATGTCCACCAGCTCGCGCAGAATCACGACGAACTCATCGCCGCCGAGGCGCGCCACCGTGTCCGTGCGACGCACGTTCCTCATCAGGTGCTCGGCCACCGCCTGCAACACGCTGTCGCCAAAGGCGTGGCCGCGCGAGTCGTTCATCGGCTTGAAGTCATCCACGTCGATGAGCGCGACGCCGACCAGAGAGCGATCGCTGGCACTGCGTTCCTCAAGAAGCGCGTCGAGGCGGTGCTCGAAGCTCATGCGGTTGGGCACGCCGGTCAGGGCGTCGTGCATGGCCATCGCCGTGATTTGCGCGTGGCGCTCGGAACGGGTCATGGCAAAGCTCAGGGCCCGGCGCAGAGCACCGGGCGCTGCCTCGCCCTTGATCAGGTAGTCCTGCACACCGGTCGCCACCGCGGCGGAGGCGAACTCGTCATCGAGACACCCGGTCAGCACCACCACCGGGAGTTCACGATGATCCGCGAGAAGTTGGAGCAAGGTCTCGCTCGGGTCGGCATCCGGTAGGGTCAGGTCGACCACCACGACGTCGTAGGACGCCTCATTCAGGCGCTCGCACCCCTCAGCCACGGATACGGCTCGCGAAAGCTCCATCGGTTCCTGGTACGAGGCCAACGCACGACGCACCCACTCGGCATCGACATCGTCGTCCTCGACATGCAGCACTCTTGTCATATCGTCCCTAGCGATCAGCTGTCCACCGAGAGACGCTACTGTGAGGTGCTCCGGCCTCGATGTGACGGCTACGACAGAATTGCTCAACCGATAGCCGATCGGGGTTTTCAACGGGTGGCCCATCACGCGGACAGTTCGATGCGTGGTCAACTAAATCTGTACAGAGTCGAGCTGCCGCAGTGCGTTGCGCACTGCGATTTTCCATAGCGCTAGAAATCGGGGATAGCAAAGACCACAATCCAAGCGTCGCCAGGGAAAGGTGACACCAAGCGACAGCCCACCGCAGGTTGCCGCACCGCCAAAAAAAACAAGTACAGCTGCCTTAAGGAGCTAGCATGCATCTCGCAAACACTCGACGACCATCGACAACCCCACTGCTCGCGCTGAGCGCCTTGTTGCTCGCCGCCAGCGGCGCCCACGCCCAATGGGTGGACTTCACCGATGAGACGGACACCCGTCTGCGCGTGCGTCCCTTCGCGGACGGCACGGGCACCATCGCCACCGACGCCCAGGAGAAGGACTTCGCCGTGGGCGATCTCAACCGCGATGGGCGCGACGACATGGTCGTCGTGCGCAAGGAGCCGTTCTCCAACGCCGGCGCCCGTCAGGATCTCCTGCTCATGAACTTCCGCGGCCGGCTCATCGATCTCACGGCTCGCTTCGCCCCCGGCTTTCTCACCGACTTCACCGACGCCCGCGACGTGGCCATCGTCGACGTGGATAACGATGACTGGCCGGACGTGTTCATCGCCAACACCTTCGAGGAACCGCCGAAGCTCTATCGCAACCTCGGCCGGGGCGAAGATGGCCGCTGGCGCGGGCTGGCGGACGAGTCGTTTCGCCTACCGACCATCGATGTACCCACGGACATCAACACGATCCAGATCTGCGCCGTGGCCGCGGGCGATGTGACGGGCGATGGCTTCGTCGACTTCTATCTGTCCAACTACAACGAGGTGCCCGGCACCCGCGACCTGCTGCTGATCAACGACGGCACGGGCAACTTCAACCTCGAGCAGAACCGCCTCGGCGACTACGCCCGCATCAGCTTCGGCACCAGCGCCGAGATCCACGACATGGACGGCGACGGCGACCAGGACATCGTCAAGCTCAACGCCCTGTTCGACAATCCCGTGTTCCCCCACGGGGTCTTCATACTGTTCAACGACGGCAACGGCCAGTTCGACACGGTGCCCTTCCAGCAGATCGCCGACACGGATCCCTACATGTTCACCGTGTACGACCACGACCAGGACGGCGCCCTCGACATCTACGTGGTGAAGGACTCGCGCGACGAGTTGGTCATGGCCCGCGCTCTGGTCGGCGACGGCCCTAACGAGTACGACGTGAGTCCCGTGCCCTTCGGTCGCACCAACCAGTTCGGCGGCAACGTCAAGGTGGCCGACGTGGACAACGATGGCGATCTCGACGTGGGCCTCGCCCCGATCGACGTGGATATCGCCAACTGCGGTGACTCCACCGAGTTCACCCTATGGGAGAACATCGGTGCCGCCGGCCTGCGCGACAACGAGTTCCCGGGCGACGCCAACTTCAGTCTCGACCCCCATGACTTCGCCTTCATCGACATCGATAGCAACGGCTGTGTCGATATGGTGATGGGCCTGTGTGAGGGTTGGCGCGTCTTCATGAACAACGGCTGCGCTGCCGAGTAGCGCGTCGTCCGCATCCGGTAGCCTTGAGCTGCCGGATGCGGCACGCTTCGCGGGTGATGAACGCCCGCACCCATCTCTGGTTTGCCGCCGCCGCCCTGGCGGCGGTGGTCCTGCTCAGCTTGGCCCTGCTGCTCTCGCCCACCGGCCAGCCCGCCGTACTAACCGCCCTCATCGCTGCACTCACCGTGTGCTTCGCCTCGTTGGCTACCCACCTCGCGCTGGCCCGACGCGCGCGCGTCCCGCAGGCGCCGCCCGAGACCACCAGCGAAAGCGAGGACGCCGAGCGCGCCGCCGCCCTCGCCCGCCGTGAGGCGCAGCTGCGCCAGCGTGCCGACCGCCTGGAGATTCGCGAGCAGCGCCTTTCCCGTCGCATGCGGGTCCTGCAGCTCGCCGATCATGAGCGTTTCGTCGACGTCGTCGACTCGGAGCTCTCACCGCAGGCGATCGAGCGCCTCGTGGCCCACGATCGGGAACTGCTGCTGTTGATCGAACGGCGCAGCCAGCAGGCCTTCGAGGACATCCTCGCCAATCGCTACGCCGCCGACGAGGGGGG
The DNA here is from genome assembly GCA_039815145.1 of Pseudomonadota bacterium. Classification (NCBI taxonomy): domain Bacteria; kingdom Pseudomonadati; phylum Pseudomonadota; species Pseudomonadota bacterium. The sequence goes on along the minus strand of JBCBZW010000101.1, from coordinate 12,354 downwards.
CTTGGCCATGGCCCTCGTGTGGCAGGACGTGGGAGACTTCGTCGAGACCGTCGCTCGCCTGTACCAACCGGACGCCCGCCACCCGCTGCTGGAGACCGAGCTGGAGTTAGTGGCCAAGGCCACCAGCAGCACCGCCCTGCACCTGCTGCTGGTGGTGGACGCCCTACCGCTGGATCTCAAGTCCTACAACGCCGCCTCCATGTACCGCACCCTGCGCCGTGCCGCCGACTACTACGGCACCTACAAGCAGGTGAAGCCCTATCTCGACGTGGGCCTCAGCGTACTGCAGGTGGCGCGCTTCGCCCTCGGCGCGAACCCCGTGACCGTGGGTGCCAGCTGGGTGGCGGGAAAGCTGGCAGCGCAGGGGGCGCAGAAGGTGACCGAGCAGTTGCTCCACCGCCAGGTCATGCAGCTGCTGAGCGATGCGATCCGCGTGATCGCCTTCGAGGTGGCGATGGTCTACGGCGGGGGCTTTCGCCGCCGCGATGCGAACTGGTTCCTGGGGGCGGAGCTGGTCAACCTGGAGTTAGCGCGCAGCGAGGACTACCGTGGACGAGACCAGGCGATCCGCACGCTGTGCGCGCTTCCCCTGCGCCACGAATTCGATCGGTTGCTGCTGCTTCGTCAGTTGGGATCTAAGAAACCGGTCGATATGCAGCCCGCCCTGCTGGAGAGCCTGCTGACCGTCAGCGAGCGGCAGCGCATCGTGGAGGAGCTGCGCGAGCACTGTAAGCGTACCGACGCTGACCTCGGCGACGGGCCGCTCATGGATTGGGAGGCGGAGCTTGGCGCTCGCCTGGCCCTCGCGACGGCCGACGCTGAGGTACCGCCTACTGAGGACAGGCCACGCCTGCGCGGGCCACGGGAATGGCTGCGGCGCCTGCGCTCGCGCACGGCGAAAGCCCCCTCGGAAGAGGAGCCTCCTAGCTAGTGCGTTAGGTTAGGGTGAGCGCCTGTTCTAAATCGCGCCACAGGTCTTCGCCGTTCTCGATGCCCACGCTCAGGCGAATCAGGCTCGGGGGCAAGCCGCCCTGGCCAGGTACCGCCGCCCGGCGCTCCATCGTGCTTTCCACCGCGCCGAGGCTCGTGGCGTGGGTGATCAAGCGCACGGCGCGACAGGCCGCATCCGCCGCCGGCGCGCCGCCGTGGAGCTCGAAGGAGACGATGCTGCCGAAACCATCCAGCTGGCCCTTCGCCAGAGCGTGCTGGGGATGGGACGGCAGCCCTGGGTAGCGCACGCGGCTCACGGCCGGGTGGCGCTCCAGCCGTTCGGCCAACTCAAGCGCATTGGCCTGAGAGCGCTCGAGGCGAATCGCCAGCGTGCGCATGCCGCGCAGGGCCAGGAACACCTCCAACGCCCCCGGCGTCGCCCCGTGCAGGGTGCGCGCCTGGTGCAGGCGCTCGGCCAGGGCCGCGGAGGCCGCTGTCGCCACACCGCCGAGGAGGTCCGAGTGTCCGCCCAGATACTTGGTGGCCGACTGCACGGAGATATCGGCGCCCCGCGCCAACGGCCGCTGCAGCAGGGGGGTCGCAAAGGTGTTGTCCACCACCAGGAGCGCGCCGTCTCGCCGCGGCGCCGCTGCAATCTGCGCGAGGTCGCTGAGCACGAGCTGGGGATTGGAGGGCGATTCGAGCCAGATCAGGTCCATCTCCGCGCACGCGGCGACCCAGGCTGGCGTGTCGGCGCCGTCCAAGGTGTGAACCTGCCAACCCGCCGCTGAGACTCCCGCCTTGGCAAGTTCGGTGACCGCCCGGTAGCAATCGACCGGCACGGCCACCCGTGCCCCCTGGGGCAGCAGACTGAACACCGCGGCGATCGCCCCCATGCCGGAGGCGAAGGCGACCGCACGGCCACCCTCGAGGCCGCCCACCACGTCCTCCAACGCCTCCCAGGCCCGCGTCCCCTCGACCCTCGAGTAAGTGCGCTCACCCTGCGCATCCACGAAGTTCGAGGCCGGCGTGATGGGCACGTTGAGGGGCGCCCCCTGACCGAGGTCCCGGCCGGCGTGCACCACCCACGAGGCGGGATCGAGATCGTTTGGAATGGACATGGCAACTTCGCGAGATCGTGGCGCGGCAGGCCACCGGAGCCCTCATGCTAGCGACGCCGGCAAGCCTTGGCGAGACGGCGGTGAACCGCGCCGTCATCGAACTGTCCCACTCCTAGGGAGCGCTCATGCGCACGGTTGAGACCAACTCTAAAACAGGACCGGTGATGGCTGCTAGCGAGCGAATTCGTACCTTGATCGCTGACGATGAGGCAGTCGCTCGCCTCGGACTGCGCAAGCGACTGGAGTCCCTGGCACCCGCCACGCACATCGTTGGGGAAGCGGAGAACGGCACCCAGACGGTGCAGCTGGTCCAGCGCCTGAACCCGGATCTCGTGTTCCTGGATATCGCCATGCCTGGACTGACCGGTCTCGAAGTGGCGAAACGCATCGGCACCCACCGCCAGGGGCCCTTGATCGTCTTCCTCACCGCGTACGGCGACCGGGCCGTAGAGGCTTTCGAGACCGAGGCGATCGACTACTTGATGAAACCGGTGAGCGCCCAGCGCCTGGCGCGCGCCCTCGAGCGCGCCCACGAGGAGTTACAGCGACGACGGGAGGTGGCCATGGCGGCAGAGTTGAAGTCGGTGGTGCAGCGCTTCGACGCACCCGCAACGCCGCCGGCGAACGGCAACGCCACGCCGACCGCGGAGCAAGAGGTGATCCGGCTCGATACGGGCGATGGCTTCGTGCGCCAACCGGAAGCGGCGATCAGTCACCTGGAGACGGCCGGTGACTACGTGTGCGTGCACACGGACCAGGGCACCCTCATCGTGCGCAGCTCCTTGAAGCACCTGGAAGAGCAACTCGTCTCGCGGCGACGTTTCTTCCGCGTCAACCGACAGACCGTGGTCAACGTCGACCACGTGCTGCGTATTACGTCCAGTGCGCAGGCCAGCGGCAGCATCGCTGAGTTGCGCGAAGGCCAGCAAATCCCCATCAGTCGTCGCCAATTGGCCGCCCTACGCGCCCTGTTAGGGTCACGTTAGCGCCTGAACTGTGACCGGATCGCCGTCCTGCCCCCAAAGGCGACCGCCTTTCGTCCGCCCCTTGAGAGCGATCACATCCCGGCGTTGCTGACGCAACCATACTCCTCGCGATTCCCGTACCCGTTTTGGGGGTACGCCGCGGCCAGCGCTCCCACCGAGGACGCTGGCATGCTGTCGGTCATCGCCCGAGACGGTGATGGCGACGTCGAGGAGCTGGTGGTGGAGAACGCCGACTACAACCCGCAGAGCGCGACCGATGCGACGTCGGATGCCGCCAACACGGCATTGCTCGCCGGCAACACCTACGCCGATATCAGCGATCAGAACGTGGCCCTGTTCACCTTTAGCGATGACGGTGGCTTCGCGGAGGTGTTCCAGCGCATTCGCGACGGCGCCACCGAAGTGGGTGAGCTCGGCGGCGAGTGGAGCATCGATGGCGAAGGCGTGGTTCGCGTCGCCTACGGGCGCGAGGATCAGTCGGGTGCGCGCAATCGCCGCCAGGCGGCACAGGTCACCGCCGGCTTGGGCAGCGCCGAGATGTCCATCGAGACCATAGACGAGAACAACGATAGCTCGCGTGCCGTCAACTTGATCCAGGTCGAAGCCTTTGCTGAAGGCGAGATGCTAGGGTCTTGGTTCGAGCTTGGCGCTGACGGCCTCGCCACCACCAGCCTGACCTTCGAGGATGACGGCAGTGGTGCGTACGAGGATCAGTACGGCGGTGGACGGTTCGACTGGCGTCTCGAAGACGACGGCCGCCTGCGGGTCTTTTCCAAGAGCGCAGGGAGCGACAGCCTCGAGACGGTAACCTGCCACAAGCTGGCGAACAGCGAGGGCGAGATGCTGAGTGTGGTGATGGTGTTCCGCCTGAATGGCGAACTCGACTACGACCGCGACGTCGGTCCGCACCATCCCCCGCGCAACGCGCTCGACACCTACATGCTCTTCAGAGCTTTCTAACAACGACGGCACCAATGCCGCTTGCCTGAGGCCCGGTGGGAAACCACCGGGCCTCCTTTTATCTGCTCTCCCGGCGCGGTGGTCAGTCTGCCGCGTGGGCGTAGTAGCCCTCGAGGCCGACGCTAGCCACTCGCGCATGAGCCTGCAGAAGCTCATCCGCCATCACGCTCGGCAATCCGCGATCGCGCTGCCCGGCCAGCGCCCCTCGGGCCTCTTCCCGACCGGAGAGGGCAAGACCGATGTGGGCCGCGCGCGCCAGGCTGTCCGCCGCCGCGCTGCCTCCCCAGAAGCTCGGATCGCTCGCCTGGAGCAGCTTTTGCAGCGCCGTACCGTCCCGCACGGAATGGGCGAGGTACCCGAGCCCCATCAAGGTGGCCGTGAGCACGCGCCGTTGCGCACCATCGACCTCCAACTGTGCACGAGCGAGGAGGTAGTCCCGCAAGATGGTTGCGCTGCGCGCATCCCCCACAGCGCCGAGAACGGCAACGATGTTGCCGTGGTGCGCACGCTCCGCTGGGTCCAGCAGCATCGCCTCGAGACGTCGCGCAGCGTCACTGCCGCGATAGCGCAGCGCCGCCGACATCGGCGTGCCGTGAATGTAGGTCTGGCGCACGAACTCCGCCACGTCTGCCGGCAGTGGGCCCATCTCGTGGTCGAGATGACCATCGATGCTCACCCCCGTTGCCGACCGACCGCCGAGAGCGGCTAACAACGCGGGATGGCGACTGTCTCCACCTTCCACCTGCGGAGCGTTCGGCCAATCGGGGTTGTACTTGGAGACGAAGGAGATGCACTCATCGGAGGTCACCTCATCGTTCGCCGTATTGATCGTGCCTCGCATCACGCGGCTCGCCCCGCTCGTGTGGGAGAGACCGACGGTGTGCCCGTACTCGTGCGCCCACAGGATGCCTTCGGCATTGCCCGTGAATCGCACGACCGCGAAGGAGTCTCCGGGCACCGGCGCGCATCCGATTACGTTCGGCAACAGCTCACCACACCAGTTGATTTCCTCGACCACCTTGGCGTAACCCGGCGCACCTATCACCGCGTTGAAGTCCGCCTGGCTGTTGATCTCGGTGGGGGCGTTGTTGACCGTCACGCTGCCGTCACGCAGGTAGAGGGCGGGCAGAAAGTCCGTTCCAAACTCCTCGGCGCACGCGAAATCACTGCCCGAGTCCGCGGTGTTAATCGCCTCGCTGAAGTCACGCAGGATGCTATCCGCATTGCTGTTCGACAGGGAGGAGGCAGTCGAGCGACTGACGGTGAGCTCGGTGACACATCCGCTGAGGCTCAGCAGGATTATGCCCCCGCTCAGGAGGCGGATCGTGGTTGGAGCGTTGGTAGCCATAAGGGTGCCCTCTGGGTGTTGTTCTTAGGGGAAATCGACTTGGGGGAGGTAGTCGCCGACTCCGCAAGGAGCGCTCAACTCTTGTGACGCGGGTTGTTCCTGCGCTCGAACAAACCAGCGATACACCCTTGCACATTCCCTCTGCCATTCATCGGATCGGCAAGGCGATAGGGCCGTACGCACAACGCATACAGGAACCTGACCTGGTTCGTCGCGACACCGCGGCGCCCTGGCTACGCTGCAACCTGCCCCGACGTCTGCCACCCACCCGAACCGATTCGTTCCATGAAGGCATTGAAGCCCACAACGCTCGCCCTACTCCTTTGCTTGAGCGGGATCGCGAGCGGCACCGAACTGGCCGCCCCTGCGGATCCACCCTTCCGCCTGTACTCGGTCACCGAAGGTCTTAACCAGCGCACGATCCTGAAGGTGGTGCAGGACGAGCACGGCTACCTGTGGATCGCCACCTTCGGCGGCTTGAATCGCTTCGATGGCCAGACCTTCGAGAGCTTCACCACCCGTCAGGGCTTACGTAACAACCTCGTCCAGAGCTTGCTCGTCGACAGCCACAACCGCCTGTGGGCAGGCGATGCTGGGGGCGGCCTTACGCTGGTGGAGGACGGCCGGGTCGTGCGCACCTTCGAACCGGCGCCCCAGGCGCGGGGAATCGTGCGCAGCATCGTCGAGTCCGGTGACGAACTGCTCATCGGCGTCGAGCCCGGTGGGCTGCAACGGCTTCGCCTCGACGCGATGGACGCGGGGCTCGAGCACATCGATGGAGCGCCGGAGGAGATCGACGCGCTCGTCGCCGCGGTCGAGCCGAACCACCTCTACATCCTCACCGATGAAAAATTCCTTCGCTACGACCACTCAGCGCCCGCCGCGCCCGCCAGCATCGCCGACGGCATCAGCACCCTTACCCGCTCACCTGCGGGACAGGTGATCGTAGGCAGCGCCGACGGTCAGGTGGGCCGCGTGGAAGGCGACAGCATCGAGTGGTTATCGCAGAAATTCGGTGGAGAGGTGACGGGGATCACCTTCGATGGCGAGACCATCGCGTGGGTGACCATCGACAACGAAGACCTGGTGAGCTTCGCCGCCCCGGCGCGCCGGATGGACGGCATGGGCCTTAGCACCGCCGCCCTCATCGACCATGAGGGGATCCTCTGGGCGCCCACCCGCGGTGGCCTCGCCCGCTACCTCGGCACCCGCTTCCGCCACTACGGCCTCGAGCTGAACGGTATCCGGCCCGAGGTTTTCGCCATCCAGCCCGGTACCGCCGGCGATTCCTGGTTCGGTACCGACCAGGGGTTGCTGCACGTGGATGACCGAGGTGAGATCAGCAACATCTCCGCGCAGCTCGACATCCCCATTCACGAGGTGCGCGGGGTGGGGCTCTCGGCGGATGGTTCCACGGTGTGGATGGTGCAGGTGCAGGGGGTCGCGTACGAGATCGACGTGCGGACCCTCACCGCTAAGCCCTTCCTCGGCGAAGACCCGCTGGTGGCCGTGGGCCTGGAACTGGCGAGCGATGGCCGTCTCTGGACGGGCACCTACTTCGGCACGCTGCACGCCTACAATCCTCGCGACGGCAAGATCGAGGAATTCGACTTCGGCTCCGGCGCAGCGCTCTACGCCATGGACTCGACCGCCGACGGACAGTTGTGGATCGCCGCCAACTTCCGGGGTCTCTACCGACTGGACACCAACACTCCGGGCGCGCAGCCGGAGCTGATGGTGCCGGTGGAAGAGATCGGTCGAGACTTCTACACCCAGCTCGTCGTCGATCCTCATGCGCCGGAGCGCACCGTATGGCTTGCCAGCGTCGAGGGTGGCGTGTTCCGTTGGCGCGCCGGTCAGCTCGATCGACTGAGTATCGACGTGGCCTTGGGCGACTACACCGTTTACGCGTTGCATCCCCTGGCCGACGGCACGCTGGTGCTGGCGACCAGTCGCGGCGCCTACCGCTACGACCCGCGAGACGGCAACCTGGAGCATTACTCCGCCCTCGATGGCTTCGTCTCGATCGAGGCCAAGGCGCACGCCACCTACTTCGAAGCACCCGATACGCTGTGGATAGGCACCACCTCGGGCGTCACGGCGATGGACGTCGCGCAGCCCATGTCGAGCATCCCGCAACCGCAGCCGCTGATCTCTCGTCGCGTGGTGGATGGGGAAGCCGTGGCAGCGGATCCCGAGCACACCACCATGGCGCCCCGCGGCAACTTGTTCGTCGAGTACGCGGCCATCTCCACCCGCCGCCCCGGCGGCATCGAATACAGCTACCGCCTGAACGCCAACGGTGTTGTCGGCAGCTGGAGCGATACCACGACCACCCAGTCGATCGGCTACTCCAACCTGCCGCCGGGAGAGTACGACTTCGCCGTGCGCGCGCGCCTGCCAGGCGGTGAGTGGAGTGAGGCTGCTCACTGGTCCTTCGCCGTGCCGACGCCCTACTGGCGCACCTACTGGTTCATGGCCCTGGCGACCATGCTGGCGCTGCTGCTCGCCTGGTCCATCGTCCAGCTGCGCCTGCGGGTGGTGGCCGGGGCCAACCGACGCCTTCGCCAGCAGGTGGCCGAGCGCACCGCATCGATCGAGGCGGGTCGGCGCGAGCTGGAGTTGATCAATGAGAAGTTGAGCACTGAGATCCACGAGCGCAAGCGCGCGGACGCCTTGCGCGCCGACGTCGAGGCGCGTTTCCACCAGGCCTATCAAAACTCGCCGATCGGTATGGCCCTGGTAGACACGGAAGGCCTGGTGTACGACGCCAACCCGCCGCTGCAGTCATTGTTCTGGCCCCACGCGGGGGAAGACGATCGCCAACCCCTGCTGGAGGTGGTCAGCGACAGCCAGCGCGAGGACTTTGCCGCCTTCCTCGACGCGCTGGCGAAGGAAGACGATGCCGGCACCAGCATGGAGGTCGACTGCCTCTCCCACGACGGCCAGGTGCGGCGCATCGATTTCCTCCCCTCCCCCGTACGCAACGGCGACGGCGAGGTCCAGTACCTGGTGATGCTGGCGCAGGACGTCACCGAGAGCCACGCCATGACCAGCAAGCTCGAGTACCAGGCGCACTTCGACGAGCTGACCGGTTTGCTCAACCGCCGGGCCTTCGCCGAACGACTCGCGCTGGTGGACGCGCGCCGCGATGATGCCTACCTGCTGTTCCTGGATCTCGATCAGTTCAAGGTGGTCAACGACACCTGTGGCCACACCGCCGGCGATGAACTCCTGCGCCTCGCGGCAAAGACCGTCTTGAAGAACGTGCGTCCCGAGGACACGGTGGCCCGCTTGGGGGGCGATGAGTTCGCGCTCATCTTGATGGACTGCACCGAGCACACGGCCGTCGAGCGCGCAGAGCAGATCCGCGCCTGCGTGCAGGAGCTGGAGTTTCCCTGGGAGACGGAGATCTTCCGCATCGGCGTCAGCATCGGCATCGTACCCATCAACGACACCACGAGCGATCTCAACGAGCTCCAGCAGCTCGCCGATGCCGCCTGCTACGCGGCCAAGGAAGCGGGACGCAACCGCGTTCACCTGGTCTCCGGCACGGAGGACGCCGTGCATGAGCACCGCGGTGAAATGCGCTGGGTCCAGCGCCTGAATCATGCTATCGATACGGATAGCTTCGTACTCTTCGGCCAACGCCTGCAGCAGCTGTCCGACGGCCCGAGGCAAGCCCAGCGCATCGAGATTCTCCTGCGCATGCTCGACCGCTCCACCGGCCGGCTGATCCCGCCCGGCGCCTTCCTGCCAGCCGCGGAACGCTACGGGCTACAGGGTCGCCTGGACCAGTGGGTGGTCAATCGCGTCATCGACCTGCTGTCGGTGCAAGACAGTGAGGAAGTGGCTGCCCACCATTTCTGGGTCAACCTGTCAGGGGCTAGCGTGGGTGATCGGTCCTTCTCGGACGATCTGATCGAACGCATGCGTCGCGCCGAGCTGCCGCCCGGTTGTATGAACTTCGAGATCACGGAGACCGCCGTGATTCGCAAGATCGATGATGCGGCTCACCTGATGAGCGCCCTACAGGAGATGGGCTGTCGCTTCGCCCTCGACGACTTCGGCAGCGGCCTGTCGTCCTTCGGTTACCTGAAGCGCCTGCACGTGGACTACGTGAAGGTCGATGGACAGTTCGTGCGGGACATCGTCACCGACCCCACCGATCGGATCTTCGTGAAGTCGATCATCGACATCGCGCATACGCTCGATAAGCGGGTGGTGTGTGAGTTCGTCGAGAACGATGAGATCCTGGAGATGGTGCGCACCTTGGGCGGCGACTTCGCCCAGGGCTACGGCGTGCACCGACCGGCACCGCTGGACGAACTGCTCGGCGGCGAACGCGGCCGGCGAGAGGATCTCTCGCAACTCGGCTGAGCCCGCGACGCGCGCTGCGCACCGTTGACACGCGACTGGCAGGCGGCGAGGCTTGCACCCTGGGAAGTCCAGCCCTACGGAGCGGCGATCGATGCCCCTTGCGCCTAGCGGTTCGCACCCCCTGCGTCACACGCCACCCGCACGATGAAAGTCGGCATCGTCGGTGCGGGCATGGTAGGCAGCGCGGCCGCCAACGCCCTGACCCTTAGCGGAACGGCCACCGAGGTGGTCCTGGTCGATCGCGATGCGGCCCGCGCGCAAGCCGAAGCCGAGGACATCACCCACGCCACCCCCTTCAGCCATCGCGTGCGCGTGAGGGCAGGCACCTACGAGGCACTCGCAGCAGCGCAGCTCGTGATCATCTCAGCGGGCGTCAACCAGCAGCCGGGGGAGAGCCGGCTCGCGCTACTCGAGCGCAATACGGCCGTGTTCGCCGAAGTGATCCCCCAGGTGTTGAACGCCGCGCCCGACGCGCTATTGCTCATCGCCACCAATCCGGTGGACGTGATGACCATGGTGGCGACGGAACTGTCCGGGTTGCCGCCGGCACGGGTGATGGGCTCCGGCACGATCCTCGACACGGCGCGCTTTCGGGCCTTGCTGGGTGCGCACCTGAGCGTGGCGCCGCAGTCGGTCCACGGCTACGTGCTCGGCGAACACGGCGACAGCGAGGTGTTGTGCTGGTCCCTGGCCGACGTCGGCACCGTGCGCGTGGAGCGCTACGCCGCGCAGATCGGTCGCCCCCTGGACGCCGCGGCGAAGGCTCGCATCGACCAGGGCACGCGGCGCGCGGCCTACCGGATCATCGCCGGCAAGGGGGCCACGTGGTTCGGTATCGCAGGCGGCCTGACCCGCATCTGCCGCGCCGTCGCCCGCGACGAACGGGCGGTGCTGACCGTCTCGATGCTCGAGTCTCGTGTGTTGGGCGTAGAGCGAGTCGCCCTCTCGCTACCGCGCGTCATCGGCGGCGCCGGCGTGGTGGATACGATTCAACTCGCCTTGACGGACGAGGAGCAGGCGCAGCTTCACGCGAGTGCGCAGACGATTCTCGGCGCCAGCCAGGGCGCCTGAGGCGGGTCGGCTCAAGGCGCCGGTAACGGTAACTCGCCTTCCACCAGGAACTGCTCCCGCGCGAACCAGTGGTGGGCGTCGCCGAAACGGAACTGCACCCCGTCCTCGCGCGTCTCGCACAGCCCATCGAGCGGACGGCGATGACGATTGGACACGAGGCAGTCGGGGTGCAACAGGGCGATGTTGAGATGCCGACCCGAGCTTCGCGCCGAGAGGTAGGTGAACGCACCTGTTTGGTGCTCTCGAAGCAGGGTGCCTAAGCGCTGGCAAGCGCGGTAGTCGGCGCGATGGCGCAAGGTGGATTCATAGTCGCTGAAGGGCGCCAGCTCCAGACGCACGCCGCGCACGGCGTGGTAGCGCGCCTCGAAGCGCGTGTGCTGGCTGAGCACTCGGTCGCGGAAGGGAGTCTCCATCCCAGCGAAGAATACCAATCGGTAGTAGGCCGCTTCACTCAGCAGGGCTGTCTCGTCCAGGGCGCCGTAGAAGGCACTGGCTTCGAAGCGGCTGACGAAGCGCGACCCCCAGGGAAGGGGTGGACAACGCCAGGGGGCGCGTAGCAGGGGGTCGAGACGTTCGGTCCCGGGCCGCGGGCTCGGGGCTTGCAGGATCCGCTCGAGCACGGACAGCTCTTCGAGCTCGTCCACGAGGGAGGCGGTTATCTTCTGGGTTTGGTGGTCGACCAGGCGCAGCAATGTGCCCATCAGGACCGCGACGGGCGCCTGCGCCAGCACCCCCTGCCACGGCGGCTCGCCAGCCTCAGTGGGCGCCACGAATCGCGTCGAGGTATCGGCTCACGCTGACCAGCCCATCCACACTGCGCAGTTGCTCACGTGGAATACCGCCCGTGTGGTGGTTTGGCGTACCCAGCCACTCGCGCAGTTGGTTCGCGTCGTCGTCCACCAGCACCGCCAGCGAGCGATAGCAGCGCAGCAACAGCGCGGAGAGCTCTCCCGCCTTGCTGGCAGGGTCGATCCCCGCTCGGGAGATGCTGCTGCGATCGCGCCCGATCACCTCGGTAAGTTCCTGACGTGAAAGGCCCATTCTCTGCGCCGCGCGCAGGGTGGCTTTGCCCAACACCAGGGCGGGATCAGGCAGGGTGTTTTGAGTACTCGCCGACATGGGCATCACCCTACTACGCGCGCATCTGAGTTGCAAATGCACGAATTTGAGACTTGCGGTGAGTATGCGCCGAAATGGTGCTCCTGCAAATCCCGCCGGCGGTGGCAGCCGGGGGGCCACTGAGGCGGCATCCCGACGCTATAGTGGCGCCCTCACGGTCGGCCGAAGGGTGGGCACAGGGACGATGGGCCAGATAACGATGCTCTTCATGAGCAAGGTCTTGAAGCAGGTTAGCGAACACGTGGACCGCGCTGCCCTGCTCGCTCCTTTGGGGCTTAGCGTCGATGCGGATACGCCGACCGATCCGTCACGCATGATCGACGATGGCGACTACTACGCCCTGCTCGAGCGAATTGCCCAGGAGGACCCCCGCGCGATCGATCTGCCTTTGCGCACCGGGGCATCGATGCGCTGCGATGACTACGGTGCCTTCGGCCTC
>JBCBZW010000100.1 GCA_039815145.1 Pseudomonadota bacterium | reverse complement strand
TGCCGTGCCTGTTCGTGGGTCTGTACAACGTTGGCCTGCAGGCCAACGGCGCCATCGCCGACTACGGTGCCAGCGGTTGGCGCGCGGGCCTGCTCGAGTGGTTGGGGATCGGCTTCGATCCGCGCAACCCCGTCGTGAACGTCCTTCACGGCCTCCTGTATTTCATCCCGATCTACCTGACCACACTGATCGCCGGCGGCTTGTGGGAAGTGCTGTTCGCCACAGTACGGCGGCACGAGGTAAACGAGGGCTTCATGGTCACCTCCATGCTGTTCGCCCTCACGATGCCGGCCACCGTGCCCCTGTGGCAGGTGGCCCTCGGCATCTCCTTCGGGGTGGTGATCGGCAAGGAGGTGTTCGGCGGCACGGGCAAGAACTTCCTGAACCCGGCACTCACCGGCCGCGCGTTCCTCTACTTCGCCTATCCCGCGCAGCTCTCGGGCGATGCGATCTGGACGCCGGTCGACGGCTTTTCCGGCGCTACGGCCCTCGCCGTCTCGGCGTCGGACGGCGTCGGCGCACTCGCCGCGCAGGGCATCACCTGGATGGACGCCTTCCTCGGCACCATCCAGGGCTGCATCGGCGAGACCTCCGCCCTCGCCTGCTTCGTCGGCCTCGCCTTCCTGCTGTTCACCAAGATTGCCAACTGGCGCCTGATCGTCGGCTGCCTGGCGGGCATGATCGGCTTCTCGACGCTACTCAACCTGATCGGCTCGGACACCAACCCCATGTTCGCGATGCCCTGGCACTGGCATCTCGTAGTGGGCGGCTACGCCTTCGGCCTTGCCTTCATGGTCACCGAGCCCGTCTCCGCATCGCACACCAACCTAGGCCGCTACCTCTACGGCGCCCTCATCGGCTTCATGGTGGTGATGATCCGCGTCATCAATCCGGCCTTCCCCGAGGGCATGATGCTGGCGATTCTCTTCGGTAACGTCTTTGCACCGCTGATCGATCACTTCGTGGTGCAAGCGAACATCGCGCGCAGGGCCAAACGACATGCCTGACGATCCTACGCCGCCGCCCGGACCGATTCGGCGCTTCCTGAACCTACCCGCCGACTCCATCCCGAAGACGATCTTCGTGGCCGTCTCCCTGTGCCTCGCGGCCTCGATGGTGGTGTCTGCCGTGGCCGTGTCCCTGCGCCCGATGCAGGAGCAGAACCGCCTGCGCGACAAGCACGTGAACATCTTGCAGGTGGCCGGTCGCTACGAGCCCGGCGTCGACATCGGTGAGGCCTTCTCCGCCTTCGAGCCGCAGGTGCTGGAGCTCGAGACGGGCCGCTTCACGGACGCCTTCGACCCCACCACCTTCGACGACCGCGCCGCCGCGGACGACCCCGCCACCTCCGTCGCCCTCGACGGCGAAGACCCCGCGTCCATCGGTCGCCTCGCTCGCTACGTCACCGTCTACCTCCTGCGCGACGACGACGGCAACCTCGACAAGGTGATCCTGCCGATCCACGGCTACGGCCTGTGGTCCACGCTGTACGGCTTCATCGCCCTCGAAGAGAACGGCAACGACGTGTACGGCTTACAGTTCTATGAACACGGTGAGACCCCGGGCCTAGGCGCCGAGGTCGACAACCCGCGCTGGAAATCGCTGTGGCAAGGCAAGCGCCTGCGCGACGACGCTGGCGAGCTGCAGATCACCGTAGCCAAGACCCAACCCGCCGCGGGCGCCGACTACCACATCGACGCCCTGTCCGGCGCCACGCTCACCTCGCGCGGCGTCGACAACCTCGTGCGCTTCTGGATGGGCGACCAGGGCTACGCGCCCTTCCTCGCCCAGCTGCAGACGGAGGACATCTGATGGCGCAGACCCGCCGCGAACTGCTCGTCGACCCGATGGTCGACAACAACCCCATCACCCTGCAGGTGCTCGGCATCTGCTCGGCCCTCGCCGTGACCTCCTCGCTGAAGGTGGCCCTGGTGATGTCGATCGCCGTGACCCTGGTCACCGCCTTCTCCTCCATGTTCATCTCGATGCTGCGCAATCACATTCCGAGCTCGATTCGCATCATCGTGCAGATGGTGATCATCGCCTCGCTGGTGATCCTGGTCGATCAGGTGCTGAAGGCCTACGCCTTCGAGGTGTCGAAAACGCTGTCCGTGTTCGTCGGCCTGATCATCACCAACTGCATCGTCATGGGCCGGGCCGAGGCCTTCGCCATGAAGAACCCGCCGATCGCCTCCTTCCTCGACGGCATCGGCAACGGCCTCGGCTACGGCCTGATCCTGATGCTGGTCGGCTTCATCCGCGAGCTCTTCGGCTCCGGCACCCTGTTCGGCATCACCGTGTTCGAAACGGTGAACAACGGCGGTTGGTACGTGCCGAACGGCCTGCTGCTCCTGCCGCCCTCCGCCTTCTTCGTAATTGGCCTGCTGATCTGGGCCGTGCGCTCGTGGAAGCCGGCGCAGGTGGAAGAGCGCGAGTACGAGATCCAGTCCGTCGAGGCCCACTGATGGAAGACCTCCTCTCCCTGGCGGTGAAGGCCATCTTCGTCGAGAACATGGCCCTCTCCTTCTTCCTCGGCATGTGCACCTTCATCGCCGTGTCGAAGAAGATCTCCACCGCCATCGGCCTCGGCATCTCGGTGATGATCGTGCAGGCGATCACCGTGCCCGCCAACAACCTGATCCTGAATCACCTGTTAGCCCCAGGCGCCCTGGCGTGGGCCGGCTTCTCCGAGGTGGACCTCACGTTCCTGGGGCTCATCTCCTACATCGGCGTCATCGCCGCCCTGGTGCAGATCCTGGAGATGGTGCTGGATAAGTACTTCCCGCCCCTCTACAACGCCCTCGGCGTGTTCCTGCCGCTGATCACCGTGAACTGCGCCATCCTCGGCGGCTCCCTGTTCATGGTGGAGCGCGACTACAACTTCGCCGAGTCCGTCACCTACGGCCTGGCCTCTGGCTTCGGCTGGGCCCTCGCCATCACCGCCATGGCCGGCGTGCGCGAGAAGCTCAAGTACTCGGACGTGCCCGACGGCCTCCAGGGCCTCGGCATCACCTTCATCAGCGCCGGGCTCATGGCCCTGGCCTTCATGTCCTTCAGCGGCGTGAAACTCTAGGCGGCGACACCTATGGAAACCTTTACCCTCGGCATGGTGCTGTTCACGCTGATCGTGAGCGCGCTGGTCACCCTGATCCTCGTCGCCCGCTCACGCCTGGTCGCCACGGGCGATGTGAACATCACCATCAACGGCGAGAAGACCATCTCCGTGCCCGCCGGCGGCAAGCTGCTGCAGACCCTCGCCGGCGCCAAGCTGTTCGTGCCCTCGGCCTGCGGCGGCGGCGGCACCTGCGCCCAGTGCCGGGTGAAGATCCACAGCGGCGGCGGCTCGATCCTCCCCACGGAGGCTAGCCACATCACCAAGCGCGAAGCGGCCTGCGGCGATCGCCTCTCCTGCCAGGTGGCCGTGAAGCAGGACATGGAGATCGAAGTCCCCGAGGAAGTGTTCGGGGTGCAGAAGTGGGAATGCGAGGTGGTCTCGAACGAGAACGTCGCCACCTTCATCAAGGCCCTCGTGCTGAGGCTGCCCGAAGGTGAGGACGTGAACTTCCGCGCCGGCGGCTACATCCAGATCGCCGCCCCGCCCCACCACGTGCGCTACGAGGACTTCGCCGTGGGCGAGGAGTACCGCGAGGACTGGGACCGCTTCAGCCTCTGGCAGTACGAGTCCGTGGTGAACGAGCCCATCGAGCGCGCCTACTCCATGGCCAACTACCCCGAAGAGCGGGGGATGATCATGCTCAACGTGCGCATCGCCACGCCGCCGCCCGGCAGCGAGGGGATTCCGCCGGGGAAGATGTCCTCGTTCATCTTCAACCTGAAGCCCGGCGACAAGGTCACGATCTCTGGACCGTTCGGCGAGTTCTTCGCCCGCGACACGAAGAAGGAGATGGTGTTCGTCGGCGGCGGCGCGGGGATGGCGCCGATGCGCAGTCACATCTTCGATCAGCTCAAGCGCCTGCACAGCGATCGCAAGATCAGCTTCTGGTACGGCGCCCGCTCCAAGCGGGAGATGTTCTTCGTCGAGGACTTCGATGGGTTGGCGCAAGGCAATCCGAACTTCGACTGGCACGTCGCCCTGTCAGATGCGCTGCCCGAGGATGAGTGGGAGGGCTACACGGGGTTCATCCACAACGTGTTGTTCGAGGAGTATCTGAAGGACCACCCGGCGCCTGAGGATTGCGAGTACTACATGTGTGGGCCGCCGATCATGAACAAGTCGGTAATCAACATGCTGCTCGATCTGGGGGTGGATCGGGAGGACATCATGTTAGATGACTTCGGCGGTTAGCTGTCGCGCTCGATCCGCGTAACCCCTTTTCCGCGATCAACCGCCTAGGCGACGCAACAGGGCCAGCGCCCCGTCCGCAAGCGGCGCCAGCGCCTCTCGATCGCTGCTTTTCGCGGTAGTGTAGATCTCCAGCAGGAACCGACGCAGGTTGTGCCGCGCCGACAAGCCGTCCACGGTGGTCTCGGTGCCTTCGAAGATCGCGACATGCTGCTGCGCCAGCGCCTCGAACCAGTCTCCCCACGGCGGTGCGACAGACGCCTCGCGCAGTGCCATGTAGAGGATAGGACGCGCGAGTCGCTGCGACTCGCCGTTCACGTAGGCGACGCCAGGCGCGATCTGCGCCGCCACCGCCTCGCGCAACAGCGCCAGTTGCTCCGCATCCGTTCTGTCGTTCAATACCAGCTGCAGGGCGAAGTCGCTGCCGTGGGCGACCGCGTGTCGCCAGCCGACGTCCGGGTCGTACCCACGATAGTCCGTGACCTGACTTAGCTGTGCGGAGGCCACCGCGACCAGCTCAGAGAACTCCTCATCGCTCAGAAAGGGCTCCAAGCGATCGACCCTCGCCAGCTCTGACAGACCGAGGATCGCGAAGGAACGTCGAACGCCGACTGGGTCTGGCTTGTCCAGGCGTGCAGTGAACACAGCGATCAGTCGTCGAACGGTGGCTGGATCCGCACTTCCGCGGCGGAGGATGGCGGACAGCCCCGTAAACCCGATCTCGTCGCGCAGGAACGGGTCGACCTCTCCCATAAGACCCGCAAGCTGCATGAGGCTGCCCTTGGGATCGTCCGTCTGGAAGGCCGCGTCCCGCCAGGCCTCGAGCTCCGCCCTGTCGGGCATCGTCTCGGCACTCGACGGGGCGTTCGCCAGCCCGAGCGCGCACGCCACCAGTAGCGCTGCTCGCCAAGCGCCCATTCTCCCAACTAAGCGAATCGGATCATTTAGCACGTTAGGTCTCCTCTGCCATGCGCTAGGCGGCTCACCTAACGCTGACTGCTATGCAAGCCACACCAAGCTGCGGCCACTACGGGGCTCCCACTACACTTCCTCCTGCAGATGGCGCAAACGCCGCCGCACGGGGAAGGCACGGTAATCTGGAGCACCCGCGGTGCGCAGCTGGGCCAGCGCCCGTTGCCACGCCTGCTCCGCCTCCCGCCGCCGCCCCTGCGCGAGATACACATCCCCCTGGGCAATCAGGAGCTCCGATTGCTGCGGATGCGCTTCGATCGCCTGACTCAACACGGTCAGGGCCTCCTCGGGTTTGCCTTCGGCGCTCAACTGATACGCCGCGATCATCAAATCCCAGGCGTGCGGGAGGAAGCGCCAATCGAGCCGTTCGCGCTCAGCGGCAAACCACGCACGGATGGCCGCAGGCCCACGGGTGGCAGCGTCCAACACAGCCGCCTGTTGATCCCACACGGGGTAGAGGGCCGTGAAGGCGCGGTCAATGGCCACCGGTACGGCGCTCATGTGATCAGTCTTGGGAATCACTTCGAATCGCCAATCCAACTCCGCAGGCGCCCTCGCCTGCAGCAACCGCGCGAACGCCTCACCGTCCGGCACCGTGGCACCACCGTCGCGTTCGGCGACTGCCATGTAGAGCCAAGCTCGCAGCCGTGCCGGCTTCGCAAAACGTTGCTCTGCGCGTTCGAACAGCACGCGATCCGCCACCCAGGTAGAGGTGCCGATAGCCACGTAGGCGTCGAACAGCGTCTCGTCGGTGAGCAGCACGTTGAGGGCGTTCACGCCGCCGAAGGAATGCCCTAGGAGGATGCGCGCCAAGGCGCCGCCGGTCTGCGCCTCGACGTGTGGCAGGAGTTCGTCGCGCAGGAAGGTGGCGAAACGATCGGCGCCGCCGGTGCCGGCGAAGTTTGGATCCGCGCGCGGCACGAAGTCACGGTTACGGTTCGTATTGACCACGCCGACGACGACCATCTTCGGCAGACGCGGCCAGTCCCCGGACAGATGGCTCAGGTAGCTGTCCACCAGGGGGAACTGAGACTTCGCATCCGTGACGACGACGATCGGCATCGAGCCATCGCGCACATAGCCCTCGGGCACGTGCAAGTAGATCGAGCGTTGCTCGCCCAGCACGGCCGACCAAAGGGACTGTTCCTCGACTTGGGGGAACGGCCCGTGCTGAGACTCCGGTATCGTCTGGCAGGCCACGAGCATCAGCACACTGAACAAGATCATGTATCGCATGGCCTCACGCTAACGAGAGGCACCCTCGGGGTCTTGTAGAATCCTGAACTGCCGTGCCACCGCGCCCATCTAGCGGTCGAAGTGCTGGCGGTACGCGCCGATCGTCAGTCCCGTGCGATCCCGAAACGTACGGGCCAGGTGCGGTTGATCGTAGAACCCGCTGGCGATGGCAATCTCATTGAGCGCTGTCTCACCTCGAAACACCGCATGCTTGGCGAGCTCGACCCGACTGCTGATGAGGTAGTCGTGAGGGGCGCAGCCGAAGCAGGCGCGAAAGCGTCGCGAAAAGTAGCTCTGACTCACGCCTGCCGTCGCCGCGAGATCTGCGAGTCGAACCGACGCCGCGGCCGTGCCGTGCATGGGCGCGAGCACCTGCGCCAAGGTTGAGCGGCCGATACGGGCGCAGGGCTCGCCGAGCGGCGCGGACGCCTGCCGCGCCAGCGCGTCGCAAATCCCTGCAATGAGCGACTCCAAGCGCAGCCGAGCGACTTGATCGCGCCCCTGAACCTCTTCGTACAGCGCAGCGGCGAGCGTCTGAAGGCCGGGATCAGGGTGGGGATCGTGGCGCAGTGGATGAACGACGGTGCCGTCGCTCGCGCGCACCCTCTGCGGATCCAGGTGCAGGTGCAGGGCCTCGCACGGGCCAAGCCAATCGATCACTTCGCCGGCACCGGCAGGGTAGACGCCCACGTGCCTACGGGCTTGTCGTACGTCCGTCCCGGACGCCCCGCCCTGTCGCCGGACGCTGGTGGCCCTAGGGTAGAAGCTCACCACGTGCCAGCGGCGGTAGGGAAGCGACAGGCGACACCCGGCGGAACGCTGGATCTCGACGCTGAACCCCTCGCCCATGGCCGCGCGGGCCGTCAACAGGCCCGTCTTCTCGAAGCGTCTTGGCATCTCAGGTGGCGAGCTTGCGGCTCAGGGCGCCGGCGCCGGACGCGGTCGCCCAAAGACCACGTAGGCGCCACCGCCGGCCGGGTTCAAGAAACGGTTGGAGTGCGGGGCACCGAGCAGGATGTCATCGTAGCCATCGCCGTTCAGATCACCCGCCGAGGAGACCGCCTCGCCCATGCGTCCCGGGTTTTCCGTGAGGCTGAGCGACTCGCCGCGGAAGACGATGCCTTCGCTCCCGTCGCCGCCGTTGGCCACGCGCAAATCCGTGAGATCGAGCTGGGCCGGGAAGCCATCGGAGCGACCGTAGAGCAGGTACGTGACCCCTTCGGCGATAACGCCATCGCGCTGCTCGCCGTTGGCGTCGATGTCCGGGTGACCGATGAGTAGGTCATCGATACCGTCCCCGTCGAAGTCGCCGGCACTCGCCACTCGATCCCTGGCGAACCCCTGCGGATTGGAGACTTCGGCGCGCAGGAAGAATCCGTCGGTGCCATCGCCACCAAGCGCCGGTCTCAGGCGATCCAAGCGCACCCGCGCCGGCCGCGGTGCGGAGCTGCCGTACAGCACGACGGCCTCGCGCGCACCGGTGGTGTCGATACCGATCGGGACCAGATCGACCACCATGTCGCTGCGGCCATCGCCGTTGAGGTCGCCCGCCCCTTGCACGCGCGAGACACCCTGGGGGCGCTCGACCGTCACCACGAACCCCGCCCTGCCATTACCGCCGTTCTCGGGTAACAGGTTGGCGAGATCGATCACCGGCGGGAAGGCCGTGTTGCGCCCGTACAGGACGAAGGGCGTTAGCAGGAGATCGGGAAGACCGTCCGCATTGATGTCAGCGCAGCCGATCTCATTGCCGATGTCGCCGGCGAAGTCGGCCGGTGCCGCGCCCTTCACCACGAAGCCCGCACTGCCATCGCCGCCCGCCTGGGGAAGGAGCGAGGCGAGGCTCACCGCAGGCGGAAAGTCCGTGCTTCCGTAGACCACGTAGACGACGCCGGCGGAGTTGCGCCCGTCTGGGTCCGCGCCGCTGGCGCCGATGAGCATGTCATCGAGGCCGTCCCCATTGAGATCGCAGGCGCCGGCCACATCCTCCCCCGTGCTGTCGTCGTCGTTGACGCCGAGGAATCGCGCGCCCGAGCCGGGGTTCTCCGCCACGTCGTCCAGCGTGATGATCGAGCGAGGATTGGACCGACCGAACAGCAGGTAGGCGGAGCCGGCGCCGACGAAGTTGCGTGCGCCGATCAACACGTCCGCGAAACCGTCGCCGTTCACGTCCCCTACGCGCTGGGATTCGCCGGCGTAGTTGATCCGTTGGCGGGTGCGTAGCAGCACGCCGTTACCGGGGTCGTCGGGCAGGCGCACCAGCGGATCGAAGCCGTCCGCGCGGCCGAAGATCAGAAACCCGCGGCCGGCGGGCGCCCCGTAGTTGCCGAGATTGGTGGTGTCGCCGATGTAGATGTCGTCGAACCCATCGCCGTTGAAATCACCGATGTTGGTGACCGAGATGCCGATGGCGTCATAGCCGTCGTCGCTCGGAAACTCGGGGTCGCGATCGCCGTCATAGACCACGCCGTTGCTGCCATCGCCGCCGAAGTCCGGGCGAAGCGCGGTAAGGGGTGCCTCCACGGGCAAGGGGTCTAGCGCCATTGCGCTGGTGCAGCATAAAGCGAGCCCCAAGGGCAGGGTCGGGGCGAGATGACGCTTTGCACGCGTAGCGCGGCGCACCGCACGTTCCAGGCCGAAGGTCGCTTCCATGCTCTGTGTCTCCCCTGCTCACGTGGCGCCAGCTGATCATCTCTTGGAGCGCCTGGCTGACCAAGAGTTCACCCAACCGAAACCCTGAGTCTATATGCACCACTCGGAAGAAGCGGCGGGCGACCCAACTACCGAGGGAGTGCGAGCAGTTCAACTTGGACGCGGTGGACGGCAGCGCACAAGAGCAGTGCACCGCGCCGAGCGGCCTTGGGGCCCTCCCGCCTGCTAAGCGGCGAGGCCGACCTGCGCGTGGGGGAGATTCCCCAGCACGGGCGGCAGGCGAGACTCATCAGTCGCAACACCGAACTACTTGCAGCCAGTCACGCCGGCCCCTCGCGCCTCGCGTGGCCCAGAGAACGCCTGTCACTGCTTCGTGATCCACACTAGTTACCGAATACATCTATTCGCCACCAAGAATCGACCCTCGTAGGTCACTTTGACATGATCTAGGGACCGCAGAGCCACCGCATCGAGATTCGCGAATACCGGCCGCCGTGAGGGAAACGTGAGGAATTCCAGGGAACGCGCCCGCAGATCCCAGCTCCAAGATCCTGTAACGATATGGAAGGAGCTGAACGATGAAGTACGCCATGGTGGCGAGTGCAATGCTGTTGACCAACCTTACGGTACCGCTCGCCTCCCATGCGATGGCCACCGATGTGGACACGCAGGTGACGACCCCTATGAGCTTCGATGAGCCATACGCTGGCAACGTCGATGCCGTGGGCAACGACGTGCGCTGGGGCGGTGTGGTCTCGCGCGTGCGTTGGCAGGGCGACGCGGCCCTACTGTTGGTTGAGGAACGGGTATTGAAGCGCAACGGCAAGCCGACCGCACGCTCGACTGGCAAGGCCTTCGTGGTGGAGCTTAGCGATGTCGAACGACCGGGGCGCATCGCCGTCGGTCGCCGCTTCACAGCCAGTGGCACGGTCACGCGCGCCGAGGACGTCAAGGTGGATGGCGAGGTCATCGCCCTGCCGGTGGTGTCCGGCTCTGACTGGCGCTCTTGGCGTGCAGCGCCCACCGCCGTGTCGTCCGGCCAACGTCGCGTTGCGTTCGCCCCGGGGTTCGGGCCTTACTACCGTGGCATCGGCTTCCGGCGCTTCGGTCGCGCTGGCTTCCGCGGCGGGTTCTATCCTTACGGCTTTCGTAGCCGCTTCATCTACTAGAGCCACTCCCCGTGAGCTGCCGGCCCTAGAGCCGGCAGCTCCTCGAGTGCGCCATCGGCAGTAGGCTCCTCGAGTGCGCCATCGGCAGTAGGCCCCTTCAGGGGCTGCTCAGGGCGCGCACGGCATCCTCGACCACCGTCGTCTCGTATGCCACACCGGCAGGCACGGCCACGGGTTGTTGCACGGTCACCCCGTAGCTGCCCGCCGTGCGCTGCGCCCCGTCGACGGCGACGAAGGACGTGTGGCCCGACACCAGTCCGTGCACAAGCGCAGTGGTGCGTATCTGTGCGGCCAGCGACTCCCGTTCACCCGGCGTGGACGCCTGGCGGTCCTTCAGATCTGCGATCCGACGCCTCGCCCACACGCGCGCCACTGCCTCGTGGTAGCGCGCCGCGGGCGACGCGTCGATCCGTACCGCCCCCTGCTCCCCAGCGATATCGCCATGGATACGAATCGGTGAGACTGACCCGCGGTAGCGGCCTGTGAGCACGACGGGACGACCGACGAAGAGATCGGGGATCGTCGATGGGTACACCTCGCTGACGTCCATGTCCCCCCAGTCGACGCGCACGTTCATCAGGGCCGGGTGACTGATCCGCTCCATGTACAGATCCATCACCGGCAGGCTCTCGTCGTTCAGACCGATGAAGGCGGCCGCGCCGCGCCCTGCGGCAGCCATACGTTCCATCAGGTAGCGGTTGGGTGATGCACCAATGCCGACGCTGAAGATCCGCGCGTCGCCCAAACGTTCGTGCACGGCGGTGAGGATCTCCTGCTCGTTGCCGATGTAGCCGTCGGTCAGAAACGTGACGACGCGCAGCCGTCGCCGATCGTGGGGGAAGTCCAACGCGGCCTTGATGCCCTCGATCATCTGCGTACCGCCAGCGCCGTTGAGGCGCGCAAGGTAGGCCCGGGCCCGTTGCAGGTTCTGCGGGGTCACCCGCAGGGGCTTGCCACCGAGCGTGCTGGAGTTGTTCGAGAACTGGATGATCTGAAAGGTGTCCGTGGGACGCAGCAGATCGAGGGCACGATCCACCGCTTGCTTCGCGCGATCCAGGGCCCAACCCTTCATGGAGCCGGAACAGTCGAGGACGAACACCATCTCCATCGGCGCGCGCTCGAGTCGCTCGGTGACCGCCGGTGGGGTGAGCATCAGCGTAAAGTAGCCGCCCTCCTCCTCTTCTCCCGGCACGCGATCTGTGAAGAGCGTGGCCCCTACCGCATCACCCGCGAGGCGGTAACGCAGGACGAAGTCTCGATTGACGAGCGTGTCCACGGTCGCGAGACGCACCTGCGCCGTGCTGAGGTCGTCGCCGTAGTCGACGTTGACGGGATGGGTGTTCGAGTGGATCTCCTCCACCGTGAGCCCCGCATCGATGTCCACCCGCAGGTCGAGGTCGTGGCCGGAACGCTGGCCGGGCCGCAGGTAGCGCACCTCTTTGCCCGAAGCGCTCGGCGGCGCGTCCGCGCCCACGGCGACGAGGGGGTCGGGCGTGCCGGGGGGATTGAAGCGGGGGCCGACGGTGGTGGGGAAGACGAAGCGATACCAACCGTCGCTGTAGGTGAGCGTGTGGAAATAGCGGATGTCGATGTCGATCGCCTCGCCCGGCTCGATATTGCCGACCCGCTGCTCGAAGACGTTAGGCCGACGCTGACTGAGCAACGAGGCGCGATGGCCCTGGGCCTTGGCTTGGGCGTAGAGTCGCTCCGCCTCACGCCGCTCGCGCAGGACGCCGCGGATCTGACGTTCGCCGATGCGCATGACGAAGTCCGTGATCGCCGCGTCCTCGGGCAAGGGGAATACGTAGGCTGCCTCGATCTTGACGTCGAAGGGGTTGGCGAAGCGCTGGGTGACGTCGACGGCGCTGATGTAGCCCGTGATGGCCGCGCGTGCACTGGTGTGCTCCAGGGGGAAGGGCCGCCGCGAATCGGCTGTCCCCTGGATGTTGGTCGCGATCAAGGCGCCGCTGCCCGGTGCGTCGTCGCGCGCGGCCGAGGATGCGGACTCGGCGCGGGCGATGTACCAGATCTCGTCATCCGCAGAAGCGCTCACCTGCCAGGGTCCGGTGCTTGTCTCTTGCTCGACGGGCGGCGCGATCGCTGCGGGCGATGGTGTTGGCTGCGGCGGGCGGCGGCGAGCTCGCGGTAGGGATCGCGAATCGGTTTTGAAGCCAGCTCCCCGTTTCTCCACCCGGCTACCGATCGTGACCACCTCCTCGTCGACGGCCCCACCGCTGTTCGCTGAGCCTTGGCCCGGCACCACAGCCACGTACCCATCATCTTCGACAACGACTTCTTCGTTCGCGTTCGCATTCGGCGGACCCTCCGGCGCCGCGTAGTGGCTGCAGGCTTGCACCAGGCAGGCGAGCACCGCCAAGGTAGTCAGGCGAGTGGTGGTGTTGATCTTCATGGTCGCTCCGTCGAGGGTCGCAAAGTGATGTCTGCCGGTATCGCACGGCCAGACGAATCGCCGGCCACGATCTGAATTAGCTGGTAGTCGGGGCGCAGGCTGCCGGTCAGTTGCACGTGCACGGTGGCGACGCGCGTCGCGCCGGTGGGCAAGTCCACGTCGTCACGCAAACTGTAGGCCGCCACGATGATGCGATCGGCGCGACCGCGCGCGACGGCGTCGCGGTCGAAGTAGGGGGCAGTCGCGTAAGCGGGATGCTCCCCGCCCTCGACGCCCACCACACGCATCGCCGCGCTGCGTTCGGTGAGTTCGAACTGCCATGCCGCCAAGGGAACGCCGTGGCTGTCGATCAGCACGTCCACGGCCTCGAAGCGGACGTTCTCGGTGGCCGCGAAAGGCTGCGCGAGCAGCGGGTCGGTCAGGACCACCAGTGCGACGATCAGCGGCAGTAGGTAAGCGCGCATCATCAGCTCCCCGTCGCCTCACTCGCACCGGGTTCGAGTCGCACGAGGGTTTCCAGCATCGCCTCCAGGTCACCGCCTTCGCTCACGTCAGCGGCGTCTTCCAACGCCTTCGCCGCGATCAGCACATCGAGAATCGAGGGGGACGCCATCGGCGCTGGCGGCGCTGGCGGCGCTGGGCGGCGCACCGCTGGCGCCAACACCACGCCCATGAGCACCACCGAAGCCGCGAGGGCGGCGATGCCGTACCGGCGTCTGCGCCCCGCGTTGGCCTTATCACGTGCAGCGAAGTGCGCCCGCGCCGCCTGCGCCAGGGCATCGTCCACGGCACGGGGCACGAGCACGGTCGGCGCCGAGTCTCGACGCAGCGCGTCGCGCAGGGCCGGGGGGATTTCCTCGGCGTTGTCAGGCGGGTTGGTATCGTTCATGGGCGTGTCTCATAGGTTCAACGGTGGAGCCGCGGAAAAGGTTCACGGCCGGCCCAAATCGATCGGTGCCGCCGGTAAGCCTCTGAAGTTACGGGTCGTTTCGATCGAAGAAGGCGCGGGTGACGGGATCGTCACGCAGCGCTTTGACGGCGAGGTGGATACGGGATTTGACCGTGCCGAGGGGGATGGCGAGGGCCGCGGCGATGTCCTGCAGGCTGAAGTCTTCGACGAACCGCAGCACCAGCACCTCACGCCGCTCTTCGGGCAAGCGCGCGAGCACTTCGTGCAGATCGGCCGCGCGCTCCTCCGGCGCGACCTGCTCGACAGCAGTGTCGAGGGGCTCGGCCGACGTCGGCGGATCGAAGCGCCGCCGGGCGTCTACCGCTTTGCTGCGCGCTACCGGGTAGAGCAGCGTGGTGAGCTTGGCGGTCAGCGTGATGCCTGGCCCGTCCGGCGGGAAGCGGCCGAGCAGCCACATAAACGTGTCTTGCATCGCGTCCAGCGCGAGCTGGTGATCCCCCGCGTAGCGAAGGGCAACGCGGAGGACGAATTGCCGATGGCGCCGGTAGAGCTCGTCGAAGGCGGCCACGGCGCGTGCAGCATTCGCGCCGTTGCAGAGATCGATCAAGTGTTGGTCCGTGTTCTCCACGTGCGCCATCGTTGCCCTGACTCGTCAGGGATCAGTGTACCCCCCACGGCCGACGACCGGCGCTCAGCCCATCGGCGCGACCTCCTCCTTCGGCGTGCGTTCGGGGTTCATCTTGTTGAACACCAACTGCGGAGCGAGTCGGCGCATCCGGCTGACGAGTTTCGCATCACCCACCAGGATGTCCCGGCCCGGTTGCTGGGCCAGGCGCGCCAGCACATGCGTGCTGAACTCGGGCAGTGACCACAGCTTCATGCCCTCGACATCGGGGTTGTTCACATTCATCTGGGTGTTCACCGCCGGCGGGTTCAGCTCAATCACGGAGACTCCCGTGTCGCGCAGCTGGTGACGCAGGGACTTGGTGAAGGACTGCAGGGCAGCCTTAGAAGCAGAATAGGTGGGCGCGGCTGCCAGGGGGATGAAGGCGGCGGGCGAAGTCACGTTGACGATGGTGCCCCGCCCCCGATCGAGGAAATGCGGGAGCAATGCGTGGGTTACGCGCAGGGCGCCCATGAGGTTGATGTCCAGCTCCTCGAGCCAGTCCTCCATCGTGACCGAGCGGTCCGCCAGCTGGTAGCGCTTGAAGATCGCGGCGTTGTTGATCAGCACATCGGGAGGACCGTAGGCCTCCACCGCCGCATCACGCAGGGCGAGCACGCTCTGTGCGTCGCGCACATCGCAGCGCAGGGCCTTGATCCTCCCCGTCACCGCCTGCAACGCCTCAAGTCGGTCACTGTCGCGCCCACACACCACCACCCGCGCCCCCTGTTTGACCAGGTCCAGGGCCATCGTGTATCCGATGCCCGCCGTGCCGCCGGTGATCAGAAATCGAGTCCCGGAGAAATCCATCGCAGCACCTCTTTCACTTGCGATTCACAACCAAGTTCACGATACTCACCTTAGTTGCATTTCACAAGCTACCTTAGGAGCGCGCGATGAGCACTCTTGCCGATTTCACCCTCTACCACTCGCCTGGGTCGCGTTCCGGTCGTACCAAGATGATGCTGGATCTTCTGGCGCTGCCCTACACGCTCGTCCCGATGGACATGCGAGCGGGGGAACACAAGGACGCGGCCTACCTCGCGATCAACCCCTACGGTGTCGTTCCCACGCTGAAGCACGGGTCACGGGTGATTCTGGAATCGGCTGCGCAGGTGATGTACCTCGCAGAAGCAGACCCCACCCGTGCCCTGGCACCCCCTGTCGGGACGCCCGAACGGGCGACCTACTACGAGATGTTCGTGCTCGCCCCTTCCGTGATAGAGCCCACCGTGGGCCACGCCTGGCGTCACCCTGACGCACCGGAATCCGCGAAAGCCATCCATCGGGCCCTGTCGCTCTACGACCAGCGCTTCACCGGCCCCTACTTCCTGGGCACCGCGATGACAGCCCTCGACGTGTTCCTGCACTGGGGGCTGCGCTTCTTCCCCGAGGACGTCCTGGAGGAGTTCTCACGCATCGCGAGGTATCGTAGGCACATGGACCAGCAACTCGACTGGTCGACTTACTGAGTCCAGATGACCGACACCAGCAAACCGCCCCGCTCGAGCTGCCCCATCAACCACGCGATCGAAATCCTCGGCGACAAGTGGACCTTGCTGGTGGTGCGCGACATGGTGTTCAACCACAAGCGCAGCTTCTCCGAGCTGAAGGCAATGCCGGAAGGCATCGCCACCAACATCCTGTCGGAACGGCTGGTGCGACTGCAGCGCGCGGGTGTCATCGTGCGCCTCGCCGATCCGGTGGATGGTCGTCGGGCGGAGTACGAACTGACCAAGCATGGGCGGCGCCTGGTGCCCGTGCTGCTGGAACTCATGGTGTGGAGTGGTCGTCACTCGTCAGAAGTGGACGTGCCCATGGCGTTGGTAAGACGGATCGAAAAGGACCGTGAGGGCGCAGCGCAGGAGGTGTTGGAACGCCTTCGCGCCGCGGAACGCGCCAAAGGGTAAGCGGTAGCCGGCGTCCGCCCGCGACTGTAGCGAAGACTCCGCTCAGCCGGCGCCGCGGGCGATGTGGTCATTGATCAAGTTCTCGAACAGTTCCTGCTTGCCACTGAGCTGCTCAGGCTCGCCGTACGCGACGGCGAGTTCGCGCAGCTCGCTGAACCCCAGCTCGCCGTTCTCGAAGCGCTTGCCCTCGCCTGAGTCGAAGCTCGCGTAGCGACCATCGCGCAACTGACGGGATCGCGGATCATCGAGAATCCGATCGGCGATCACCAACCCGCGGGCGAACGCATCCATCCCGCCGATGTGAGCGAGGAACAGATCCTCGAGGTCCGTCGACTCCCTGCGCACCTTCGCGTCGAAGTTCAGTCCGCCGCGGCCGAGACCGCCCGCTTCCAGCACCACCATCATGGCGTGCACGCAGTCGTAGATATCGCCTGGGAATTGATCCGTGTCCCATCCGTTCTGCGGATCACCGCGGTTGGCGTCGATCGATCCGAGCAGGCCGGCGTCCGCGCTCATGCGCAGATCGTGGGCGAAGGTGTGCCCGGCCAGCGTGGCGTGGTTGGCCTCGATGTTGAGCTTGAAGTCGCCGGCCAATCCATGGTGGCGAAGAAAACCGATCACCGTTTGCGCGTCGAAGTCGTACTGGTGCTTCATCGGCTCCATCGGCTTGGGCTCGATCAGGAAGGTGCCCTCGAAGCCATTGGCACGCGCGTACTCCCGCGCCTTGTCCAGGAAGATCGCGAAGTGTTCCAGCTCGCGCTTGGTATCCGTGTTCTGCAGGTACGCGTAGCCCTCGCGGCCGCCCCAGAACACATAGTTATCGCCGCCGAGGGCGATCGTGGCGTCGATCGCCGCCTTCACCTGGGCGGCGACATAGGCCACCACCTCGAAGTTGGGATTGGTCGCGGCGCCGTTCATGTAGCGGGGATTGGAGAAGGCGTTGGCGGTTCCCCACAGCAAGCGCATCCCGGTCTCGCTCTGGCGTTCCTTGGCCAGCTCCACCACGTACTGGAGGTTGCGCTCGGACTCGACGATGCTCGCGCCCTCCCAGGCGATATCGAAATCGTGGAAGCACCAATAGGGCACGTTCAGCTTGCTGAAGAACTCAAAGGCGGCGTTGAGGCGTTCAGTGGCGCTCGCCCGAGGGTCACCCTCCACCACCCACGGGTAGCGTCGCGTGCCGGGGCCGAAGGGGTCGGCGCCGTTGCCGCAGAAGGAATGCCAGTAGCAGACCGCGAATCGCAGATGCTCCTCCATCGACTTGCCGCGCACGATCCGGGTGGGGTCATAGGCCTTGAACGCTAGCGGGTTGTCCGAGTCCGGGCCCTCGAACTTGATCTGTTCGATGGCAGGAAAGTAGCTCGTATCACCGGTGAAGACGGTTCGACTCATAAGATCACCTCTAGCGCTCGCAGTGCTCATCCGTAGAGCTCCGCGACTCTCTGTGCAGCATGTTGATATTCACGATAGGTATCGTTGTAGAAGTTGACTGCGGACGCGTTGGGTTCGCGCCGTGCTTGGTCGTTCCACTCGAGGTGGGTCGCAATCAACTCTCCGATGTGTGTGTCGGGCCCTTCGAGCATGGCCAAGGCCTGCAGTGCGGCGCCGAAGGCAGCGCCCTCGCTGTGATTGACCATCGTGACGGGGGCAGCGCAGATGTCGGCCACCATCTGACGCCAGGCGGGACTGTTGGCACCGCCGCCCGTGAGCACGATCTGTTCGGCCGAAACGCCCTGCACGGCCAGCTCCTCCAAACCGAAGCGCAAGGCGAAGGTCGCCCCCTCGACGGCCGAGCGTACGAGGTTTTCGGGTCGGCAGTTGCGCGCGTCCAAGCCGGTCACACAGCCCTTGGCATTTGGCAGGTTAGGCGTGCGCTCCCCGTTGAAATAGGGCACGGTCACGACGCCGCTGGCGCCCGGAGAGGAGCTGTCCAGGAGATCGTCGAGGTTTCGCGGGTCGCTGCCGATGAGTTCGCTCATGAGCTTGGTGCTCACGGTACAGTTCATCGTGCACAGCAGGGGTAACCAACCGCCGGTGGATGAACAGAACGCCGCGATATTGCCCTTCGGATCCACCACGGGGGTGGGTGAGTACGCGAATACCGTGCCCGAGGTGCCAAGGCTCATCGTGACCACGCCGGCCTCGACGTTGCCGGTGCCGATGGCGCTCATCATGTTGTCGCCCCCGCCGAGCGACACCGGTACACCGGCAGGAAGTCCCAATTCCTGCGCTATCGCGGGCAATAGCGTGCCGATGGGCGCATTGGCGACGGCGACCTCGGGCAGACACTCCGCCAGATCCCGATCGGGGTCCACCGCCGCGAGCATCTTGCTCGACCAGCGGCGCGTGTGGACATCGAGGAAGCCCGTGCCGGAGGCATCCCCCGCCTCCATGCAGCGCTCACCCGTCAGGTAGAAGTTGAGGTAGTCGTGGGGCAGCAGGATACTGCGCATCTTCGCGTACAGCCCCGGGTGCTGATCGCGAAACCACCGCACCTTCGAGGCGGTGTAGCCGGGCAAGATGGCGTTACCGAGCTCGTCGATACAGGCCTGCTTGCCACCGAAGGCCTCCATGATGCGTTCGCATTGCTCACCCGTGGAGGTGTCACACCACAGT
>JBCBZW010000099.1 GCA_039815145.1 Pseudomonadota bacterium | reverse complement strand
GAAGCTCCTCTCGCTCGAGCTTGCCTGTGAGGCGCATGCCGCGCTTGTCGAGCAGGCGCACCTCGACCTCCCAGT
This sequence comes from Pseudomonadota bacterium, assembly GCA_039815145.1. Lineage (NCBI taxonomy): Bacteria > Pseudomonadati > Pseudomonadota > Pseudomonadota bacterium. The sequence goes on along the minus strand of JBCBZW010000099.1, from coordinate 18,909 downwards.
CCTCGCCGGCGAGCTCCTCGGCCTGGCGCGGCGTCAACTGGAGGCTGCCGGAGAGCTCCCCACCGCGCACGTCGCCGCTAGACTCGCCCATGGCGAGATCCAGCACGAGGGGTCCCTGGCCGATCAGCGCGCTATCGGGTTTGCGCATGGTGACCTCGGCGCGGCGCGCAGAGGTGCCAGCCCACTCGATCTCCCAGGACAACTCGTTGGTCGAATCGTCGAGGGCGATGCTCGCGTTGCCACGCGCGGGGCCGCCCTCAGCAGAGGGCCAGTCGTCCACCGTGAGCTCGGCGGAGTAGCTGGTGATCGACGCCTGCGACGCGCCAGCGCCAACCATCAGCAGCGCAGCAGACAGGACCAGGTAGGCTCGGTTGTTCAATTTCACTCGGGTGGTCTCCCCGACACACGCTTCTCGCGTTGGAATACAGACATTGTGCACGAAAAGGATTCGCCCGGGGAACACGGATGGACGCTCCCACGGCTCCATTTACCGTAGAAACGGCGCCCACGGACGGTCGTTTACAACATTATGTCGTATTGAGCAGGTGTTCGAACGCCTCGGCGATCGGCGGACGGAAGCGGTCCATGTCGACTAGGAAGGAATCGTGGCCTTGAATCGAAGGCAGCTCGACGAGCCTCACCTCGCGCTCGGGCGTCGCGAGTAGCTGTGCCAGCTCCCGCTGCTGCTCGATGGGGAAGAGAAAGTCCGTCACCGCCCCCATCACCAGGGCGTACTCCAAACAGCCTTCGCTGGCTTTGCCGCACTCGAGGGTGGGGCCGTGGTCGGTGGCGTCGAACAGATCCATCGCGTGCGACAGGTAGAGGTAACAGTTGGGGTCGAAGGCGCCCGTGAACTTCATCGCGTGGGCCTCGAGGTAGCTCTCCACCTCGAACTCGATGCCGAAGGGACCGACGCGAAAGGACTCGCCGGGCTCACCCCTTGCATCGGGCACGCGCTCGCGACCGAAGCGGTGCTTCCACTCCTCCGCCGATCGGTAGGTGATCATGCCTAGCTTTCGTGCTAGGCGCATGCCACGAATGGGGCCGGTGCCGAACGCGTACTGCCCCTCACACCAGTCGCGGTCGCTGCGGATCATCTCGCGCTGGAGCGAGCGCAACGCTATCGAAAACGGTAGGGAGCGTGCTGCCGAGGAGATGTTCACCAAGGCGCGCACCTGGGAGGGATACTGCAGGCAATAGGCCAGCGCACTCATGCCTCCCATGGAAGGCCCTACCACGGCCAGCAGACGCTTGATGCCAAGTCCCAACACCACCTCGTGGGCGGCAGTGGCCACATCCTCCAACGACAGCACGGGGAAGTTGAGCCGATAGGCGTTGCCCGTGGCGGGATCAGTCGACGCGGGGCCAGTGCTGCCAAAGCAACTCCCCAGGGAGTTCACGCAAATGACGAAGCAGCGATCGGTGTCGATCGGCTTACCGGGGCCTATCACGTCCTCCCACCACCCGGGCGTGGGGTCTTGAAGCGAGGAAGCCGCGTGAGATGAGGGCGACAGCCCCGTCATCACGAGCACGGCGTTGCTCCGTTGCGCGTCGAGCTCTCCCCAGGTCTCGTACGCCATCTCGACCTGGTCGAGGCGGCCGCCGCGACGCATACGGAACGGGCCGCCCAAGCTCATCAGGGCGGCAGCAGGCGGGACTCGCGCAGTGGTGACATCAGCCATGAAAGAAGACCAACTGGCATTCGCTACGATAGGCCGCAGTGTACGGCAAGCGACCGGCGAGCGATCAATCGTTCTGGAATATCCTTAAGACGCGCACGGGTGGCGTCGGGCTGAGCCCTGGTACGGGAAAAAAAGGGGTGCCCGCCAATCGGCGGACACCCCTCACCCCATAGAGACCGCGGCCGCCGGAGCGGATCGGCGGCCGTCAACGATCTCAGTCGGCGGAGTCGGCGAAGTCGTCGAACAGGATCAGACCGAGGGGGGCACCGCCGCCCTCAGCGTCACGCGCGACAGCCGTGTAGACACCGCCCGCCTCGACCGTGATCACGATCGGGCCGATCGCGGCGTCGGTGGTGCCCGTGGGCGTCACCGTCACCTCGTAGTCGCCCGGCGGCAGCGGCACGTAGCCCGTGTCAGCGCGGAACGGCACGGCCGTGAAGGCCGGATCGATGGTGGCGATGTCCGTCTCAGGTGCCGCCACGTAGATGTCCACGTCGCCCGCCGCCGGCGAGCCGTGCACGATACGCACGCGAGCGTCGGTGGCGATCGGACGGTCATCGTCCACCAGCACCAGGAGGGAGAAGTCGGCGAGCAGGCCCGTGGCCAGCACCGTGTACTCCACGCCACGCTCGAGGTCGACGTCGTCGCCCATGCCATCGCCGTTTACGGCCATGGTGTTGTCCGCGGGCGTGACCTTCACGTTGAGGCTGACGCTGGGGTCACCTGCCTCCAACGCTACGTCCAGGAAACCGGTGAACGTGGGGAAGGTGAGATCGCTCACCGCAGGGTTATCGAAGTCGTCGTTGACCACGACATCCACGGCGGGGGCGTCGGGCGATGCGTGGACCACGCGCAAGGAGGCGGGAGTGGCCGTGTCGAACACCTCGAGGGTGCCCTCGACGGTACCCGACGCATCAATCGCGGCGAGGGTGATCGGCGCAGCGCCCGTGGCAGTGTTGTTGACGGCGTAGATCTGCAGGTCCAGGCCATCGGCCAGGCTGATGGTGCCGGAGTCGAACACGACCGTGGCGACGTCGCCGGCCAGGGTTACGCGGATCTGGTAGTCACCAGCAGGCACTTCCACCTGGGGCGTGAACTCACCGAACTCGAAGGAGGTCAGCGGATCGCCAGCCGTGGCGAGGTCCGCATCAGGTGCGGTTACGTAGACGTCCACCGCGGGGGCGGCCGGCGAGGCGTGGACCACCTGCACGCGCACGTTGCCCGCCGTGACCGGGGCTACCGCGTTGGCGATCACGATCGGCGCGATCGTCTCCACCGTGCCGATGGCGGCGATGGTGTACTCCGTGTCCGCCTGGAGTTCCACGGCGGTAGGCATGATCACCGTGACTTCCCCGCCAGCCGTTAGCGCGTTAACGGAGAACTCGGTGCTGACAGCATCGACCTCGGCGAAGGCCGTACCGGCCTTGAACGCGACGTCTTCGAAGACCACGTTGCCATCGGCGAGGGCATCGACGTCCGGCGCATCGGCCACGGCGTGGAACACGCGCGCAAGGGCCGTACCTACGGGATCATCGTCGCCGGCGTCATCGCCGTCGTCGACGACTTCTTCCTCGTCGTCATCATCGTCGTCATCGAAGATATCGCAGCCGGCCGTGCCGAACACGAGTACGGACGCCAACGCCATCGTGGCGAAGTGCTGCCACCAGGGCGTGCCGGTGGTAGTCGTGGAGTAGCTCATCTAAACCTCCTCAAGAAGACAAACAAAACGTGTCGGGCTGAGGTTTCGAGAGCGAAGGAAGAACGGTTTTAGGTGAATTGCATCTACGTAAACGATAGACGGCAGAGCGCTAACGACGAACGGTGAAACCGCTCATCTAACTAGTAATTTCACTAGGTCGCGATCCTGATAAGCGAAGACAAGGGTTGCCAACGCAGCCCCGTGATAGGCCGCTACGGCCTGCGGCAGGCGGAACAACATGACGATCAAGAGCGACGTCGATAGCAGCAATGTCACGGCGGCGCTGTACGCCACCGAACGCGCCACATCCACCTCCCCACCGAGGCGCCACCACACGCCGGCACCTACAAGCAGGGCCAAACCCAGCTTCACCACACCCATGAACCGTAGAAGGTTCGCGAGTTCGGGATCGGCGAAGTTATCAGCGGTGCCTACGGCAAGAAGCGGGGGAAGTACGAGCGCGAGCGCGCCTGTGATGAGCAACATCAGCCGCGCGGGCGTCAGCACTGAGATCGGCTTCTCGACGAGCGCAGGCGAGCGATCGACAGGGATGAGAGGAATCTCGTCGCGGGATACGGCCATCGCAGGTGCCTCCTTGGCGAGCCTGGGCGCCCAGCACCCTGCACGGCGCCCCACTGTACCCAGTGTACACGGGCATGCATCCAAGGCGGCCCATGCGACGTAACGCAGCTTTCCCTACTTCTTTTTCTGCTTTACGTGCTTGATGAGGCGCTTGCGCTTGATCTCCTGGCGCGGCGTGAGCTTGTTGCGCCGCCCGGCGAAGGGGTTCTCGGTGGTCCGCAACTCCACCCGCACGGGCGTGCCTTCCAGTTTGAAGCGTGCGCGAAAGAAGTTCACCAAGTAGCGCTGGTAGTTGCGCGGCAGGCGATCCGCCTGGGTGCCGTGGATGACGATGATCGGCGGGTTGCGTCCGCCCTGGTGCGCGTAGCGCAAGCGGGGGCGTCGTCCGCGCACCGTGGGTGGCGGATGGGCCTGCAAGGCATCTTCCAAGGCGCGCGTGACCTCGGCCGTGGCGAGTTCCCGCACGGCGGCGGAAAAGGCCTTGCGCACGGAGCCGAGCAAGTCGCCCACCCCGGTGCCATGCAGGGCGGAGATGAAATGGCGTGGGGCGAAGTCGAGGAACGGCAACTTCACGTCGATCTGCCGCCGCACGTCGTCGCGCTTGTCCGGCGAGAGCCCGTCCCACTTGTTGATGGCCACGATGGTGGCGCGGCCGCGCTCGAGGGCAAGGCCCAGCAGGTTCGCGTCGAGGTCGGTCACGCCCACGCGCGCGTCGACCATCGCGATCACCACATTGGCGTTCTCCACCGCCTGCAGCGTCTTCACCACGCTGAACTTCTCGATGGTCTCGTTCACCTTGGAACGTCGCCGGACGCCCGCCGTATCCACCAACTCGAAGCGTTGGCCGTTGCGCTCGAAGGGAATGCACACGGCGTCGCGGGTGGTGCCCGGCGTGTCGCTGGCGAGCACTCGCTCGTCGCCAAGCAAGCGATTGACGAGGGTCGACTTGCCCGCGTTGGGACGCCCGAGCAAGGCGATGCGTATCGCGTCCGGATCGCGCCGCGACAGCAGGCCCTGCTCGCTGCTGCTCTCGGCCGCATCGTCCTCGGCGCTCTCTTCGGGCAACTCGCCGATCACCGCATCCATCAGGGCGCGAAGCCCCTGGTGGTGGGCGGCGGAGATCGACGCCACTTCCCCGATACCGAACTGCTGAAAGTCGGCAGCAGCCATGTCGTGGGCCAGGCCCTCCGCTTTGTTCACCACCAGCCACAGGCGCTGGGCGCGTCGGCGTAGCAACGCCGCTGCTTGCTCATCGGCAGCGGTGCAGCCCTCGCGCGCATCGGTGACGAAGAGCACCACGTCGGCCTCGTCCAGTGCGCGTAGGGTCTGCTCGGCCATCAAGCCGTCCAGACCGTCCTGCTCGCCGGACAGACCGCCCGTGTCGATCACGATGTAAGGGCGCGGGCCGATGCGGCCGTAGCCGTACTGGCGATCCCGCGTGAGGCCCGGGTAGTCCGCCACCAAGGCGTCCCGGGTACGGGTCAGCGCGTTGAAGAGGGTCGACTTGCCGACGTTGGGTCGGCCGACCAGGGCGATGACGGGAAGCATCCGCGCGCCGCTCTATCCGGCCGAAGCGGCCCGAGGGCCGCTAGCTCTCGTCGCGCAGCGACAGCGCGTGCAGGCTGCCGCTGTCGGTTTGCACGAAGATGAGCTCATCGAGCACCGTCGGCGGGGTGCTGATGGGCGTATCGCCGAGACGCTCGCGCGCCACGATGAGGCCGGTCTCGTAGTCGATCCAGTGCAGGTAGCCCTCGAAGTCGCCGACCACGGCGTAGCGGCCCGAGGTGACGGGACCTGTCGTCTCGCGTCGGCGCAGGTCTTGATTGACCCAGCGATTGGCGCCGTTGGAGCGATCGACCGAGCGCACGTTGCCTTCATCGTCGGTGATGTAGATACGACTCCAGTCGAGGCCAGGGCGCTGGTGGCCTGAGATCTCCAGGGTCCAGGCGATCTGTCCCGTGGGTACCGAGATGAGCGCCAACTGAGTTTGATAGCCGAGTACGTAGGCGTCATCGCCCACCACCCGGATGTCCGCATCGATGTCGGCCAAGCGATCGATCACCGTACGCCCTGCCTCGGGCAGGAAGGACAAGTCCCACAGGATCTCGCCAGTGCGCAGCTCGGCGGCCAGCACGGACCCGTCATCGAAGCCGGCGACCACGCGCGTGCCGCTCGAGGCGGGCGCCGCGTTACCGCGCAGGCTGAGGGCGGGCACCTCGCGCTTCACCACCCAGCGCTCGATGCTGTCCTCGACATCGAGCGCCAGCAGGCGACCGTCCACCGTGCGCACGACGACGAGGCCGCCCACGATCAGGGGGGCCGCCAGCACTTCCGCGCCGATGTTACGCTGCCAAAGGACAGTGCCGTCCGTGGTGTTGATCACGGCCAGATCACCATCGTTCGAACCGACCGCGAGGCGTTCATCGCCATAGCCCGGCCCCGCTGCCAGGGGCAGCTTGGTCTGGGCCGTCCAGCGCCGCTCGCCGCTGCGCGCATCGAAGGCGTGCACCTCGCCGCTGTGACCGGCGGCGTACACGAGGGTGCCGTCAGACACCGGGCGCAGCTGGAGGTTGAGGCTCTCGCCGCTGCCGCCCACCTTGGCTGACCACACGCGCTTCACACGCAGGGGATCATTGATGTCGACTAGCGGGGTCGGCAGGAGATCCTCATCGATCTTGTTGCCGCCGCAACCGGTAAGTCCGGTCGCCAGCACCAGGGCCACGGCGATCCAGCGCGTGGCGAACTCAGGACTCCGCATCAGCAGGGGCAGCCTCGGTGACATCCGTATCCGTCTCGGGCGCGGGCCCCAGGGCAGCGAGCTTCAGCTCAAGGGCACCGCTGCTGCGGGTGCCGCTACCGGCCAGCACCTGCAGGGCATCCGTGTAGGCCGTGCGCGCGGCTTCCGTGCGGCCGAGCTGGTGCAAGGCATCGCCGCGCAGCTCGAGGTGGCGTGGCTTGAAGGTCTCGCTGGGCGCGTTCGCATCGAGCAGCGCGAGGGCATCTTCCGCGCGCTCGTCACTCAACAGAACGCGGGCCAGGCGGCTGCGACCCACCTCGAGGATCGAGGCGTCGTCCTCACCGGCGATAGCCTGCTCCAAGGTGCTGGCCGCGGCCGCCAGATCACCCGCATCCACCTGCAGGCGTGCGGCGGCGAACAGAGCCTGCGTCTCGTAGGGGCTGGAGGCATAGTCCTCACCCAAGGTCGCCGCCAAGGCCTGCACTTCGGCGAGATCCTTGCGCTCCAGCGCTTCGAGTACGTCCTGATAGACGACGGAGGCCGCCTCCAAGGTGTTCTCGCGGTTGTCCTTGTACCACTGGAAGCCGAACAAGCCGCCGAGGCCGACCACCACACCCATGACGAGGACGGCTCCGTTCTCCTGGAACCATCGCTTGAGCGCTTCCGCGCGCTCATCGTCAGTCATCATCTCATCGACCACGCCTAATACTCCTGCTAGTTACGATGACCCGTTGCTGGCCACGTACGCTGTGTTCTACTCGATCGCCTCGCGCAGGGCGTCGACCAGAGCCGTCGTCGCCACATTGCGCTGCTCGCCGCCTCGCAGCGGCTTCAGGGCCACTTCGCCACGCTCGAGCTCCTGCTCACCCATGATCAACGCAAAGGGCGCACCGCTGCGGTCAGCTGCCTTCAGCTGAGCCTTGAAGCCGCCCCCGCCGCAGTGCTGCACCAGGCGCAGCGCCGGCAGTTGATCGCGCAAGGACTCGGCCAGGCGCAACATCGGCTGAGCCGTGCCCTCGCCCACGGCCACCGCATACACATGCGGGGCGAGCGAGGGCGCCTCACCCGCGCCGAGCTCGATAAGCTCGGCTACGCGCTCGAGGCCCATGGCCCACCCCACGGCGGGCGTCGCGCGGCCCCCGATCACCTCGACCAGGCCGTCGTAGCGACCGCCGGCACAGACCGCCGCCTGCGCGCCGAGTTGGTCCGTGAGCCACTCGAAGGCGGTCCGGGTGTAGTAGTCAAGCCCGCGCACGAGCCGTGGGTTGACCGCGTATTCTAGCCCCACCTGCTCCAACAAGCCCTTGAGCTCGTCGAAATGATCGACCGACTCGGGGTCGAGATGTTCCGTCAGCTGCGGTGCAGCGGCCACCAGATCGGCCATCTCGGGGTTTTTGCTGTCGAGGATTCGCAGGGGATTGGTACCGAGGCGCCGCTGGCTGTCCTCATCCAGGCGCTCGCGATGGGCGGAGAAGTACTCCACCAACACATCGCGGTAAGCCGCGCGCGAGGCCACCGTGCCGAGCGAGTTGATCTCCAGGCGCAGCCCCTTCAAGCCCAGGCGCTGCCAGATGCGCTGGGTGAGGATCAGGAGCTCCGCATCGATGTCGGGCCCGGCGAAACCGTAGGTCTCCGCTCCGATCTGATGGAACTGGCGGTAGCGCCCGCGCTGGGGGCGCTCGTGGCGGAACATGGGCCCGTGGTACCACAGGCGCTGGCGTTGATTGTGCAGCAACCCGTTTTGGATACCAGCCCGTACGCAACCGGCCGTACCCTCCGGGCGCAGGCTCAACTGATCACCATCGCGATCGGCGAAGGTGTACATCTCTTTTTCCACGATATCCGTGTGCTCGCCCACGGACCGGGCGAACAGCTCCGTTCGCTCCAGCAGGGGCAGGCGGATCTCGTTGTAGCCGTAGGCGATCAGCGTGTCGGTGACCACGTGCTCCAGCCAGCGCCAGGTGGCAGTGCTGGGGGGCAACAGGTCGCGCATGCCGCGCACGGACTGGATGCTCTTCATGACGCCGGAATCTCGAAGCGGGCGATCGCGCCGTCGATGCCGCTCGGGGGCACCTCGAAGGACTGACCATCGACCTCGATGCGCACGCCGGGGTAGCGCCCCAACGTCACGTTGATCGGTGGCACGCCGGTGCGGTCGTTCACCGTGCCGGGCTCACGCAGGCCGAGCATGAGGGTGCGGCCCGTGGCGTCGCGCACGCTCACCCAGCATGCTTCATCGAAGATGAAGCGAAGGGCGATCTCATCGCCCGTGGCCACGGGCGCCGGGCCTGCGGCGGCCACCGCTTGCGCGACGTCCACCACGGCTTCCTCGGTGGGAGGCTCGGCAGATTGCGCAGGGGCTGCGTCGGCAGAGGACGCAGGGGCCAGTGCGGGCAAGGTGGCGGGCGCACGTTCGGTAAAGGCGGCGACACCGTCCTGGGCCTGATCCGCCGTCGCCTCGATGCTCTCCACCGTCGACTCGACGGCGGTGGCGGCACTCTCGAGGGCCTCGTCCAGGGACTGGTTGCGCGACGCGGCCGAAGACGAGCTGACCGGGAAGGCCGCCACCGGTGTGGAAGCTTGCGGTGCCGGCGTGGCGATGGCCGGCGCGGCCGCCACCGGTGCGTTTGCGGGGCCCGGCGGATGCAGCCACCACCAGACGAACGCTGCCGCCCCGGCCAACACGGCCACCACCAGGGCGATCAGCAGCGCTGGCGATCCCTTGGTGGGCTCGGCGACGGGGGCGACCTTCGGATCCGGCTGGGTCGGCGGCGGGGCGCTCGAGAAGCGTGCATCCCAGCTGCCCAGAATGGCATCGGCATCCATCTCGAGGGATTGCGCGTAGCGCCGCACATGGCCCCGCGCGAAGACGGCGGCGCCGAATTCCTCGTAGCGATCGTCCTCGATCGCCTGCACCAGGCGCAGCTCCAAGCACAGGTTGCGAGCGACATCCGCAGCGCTCTGCCCCCGAGCCTCGCGGGCGGCGCGCAGCGTCTGCCCGGGGCCACCCTTGGCAGTTGCAGCAGCGTTGTCAGCCGAGGCAGCGGCGTCCTGCGGCGTCTCCGATTCGGCCATGCGTGTTCCGTACGTGTCGTCAGTGCATTGCCGGCGCTCAGACTCGTTCGCAGCGCCGGTCGTAAAAGCAGTCAAGCTCAGCGACGCTCAACCCGCGTCGAGGGTGAGCGTCAGGTGTTCTCCATGGACTCCAACAGTGCGCGGGCCTCCACCGAATCGGGGAAGTCGCTCAGCAGGCGATCCGCGTAGCGCTGCGCACTCGATTGGTCGCCGAGGGAACGCTCGATCCGCACGCCCAACCAGAGCGCTTGCGAGTTCAAGGTGTTCACTTCCGCGTAGCGCTGGAAGAAGGCACGTGCCTGGAGGGTACGGCCGAGCTGATCGCTAAGGCGTGCCATCTGCCACAGCGCATCGCCGTAGCGCGAATTCGCATCGAGGGCCCGGCGGAAGTAGGACTCGGCCCGTTCGTATTGACTCACCCCCGACAGGCAGACGCCCGCGTTCGTATAGGGCACCTCCGGCGTGCGGTACAGGGGATCGCGCGTGGCGGCCAGGAAGTAGCGCTCGGCCTCCTCGGCCTTGCTCTGACGACACAGGTAAGCGCCGAACAGGTTGAGCGTCACCGAGTCATCCGGCTGCAGGCGCAAGGACGTTCGATAGTGCCCCTCCGCCCGGTCGGCTTCGCCGATTCGGTCGTACAACAGGCCCGCGTAGGTGTGCGCAAGGGGCAACTCGGGATCCTGCTCTAACGCCTTATCGATCTTATCCTTGGCCAGCTCGAGATTGCCTTGGCGCAAGTAGTTCGCCCCGAGTTGGACGTTGAAGGACGCCGCTTCCGAGGGAGACTCCTCTACCGGCGAGGGATCGTCCGTGGTGGTGATGCACCCGGCCAGGGCGGCGAGCAGCGCGCCCGCCAGCATGGTAATGCGTAGAGGCGGCGTAGCTGAGCGCGTCATTGGAGGTGCTCCACACTGACGGGAATGCGTTTGGCGCCGAGGCGCGCCGTAACCCGGTCCTGCACCTCGCCGGCGAGTTGGCCGCAGGCCGCGTCGATGTCATCGCCACGGGTGCGGCGGATCGTGGCGGTGACGGAGGCGTTCAGCAGCATATTGCGGAAGGCCGTCACACGCGAATCCGGCGAGCGTTGGTAGTCGGTGCCCGGGAAGGGGTTGAAGGGAATCAGGTTGACCTTGGCGGGCTTGCCGCGCAGCAGCTTGATGAGCGCTCGCGCATGGCTATCGCTATCGTTAACCTCATCGAGCATCACGTACTCGAAGGTGATGTGGCGCCCGGTCTGCTCAGACGCGTAGTGCCAGCAGGCCTCCAACAGCTCGGCGATGGGATAGGTGCGATTGATGGGCACGATCTCATCGCGCAGGGCATCGTCGGGCGCGTGCAGGGAGACGGCCAGAGCCACGTTGCAGTCCTGACCGAGCTTGCGGATGTTGGGCACGATGCCGGAGGTGCTGAGGGTCAGGCGACGTCGCGAGATATCAAAGCCCATAGGCTCGAGCATGATCTGCAGCGCCGGCAGCACGTTGCGGTAGTTGGCCAGGGGCTCGCCCATGCCCATCAAGACGACGTTGGTGACCGGGTGCTCATCGTGGCGGTAGTCCGCCAGCATCTCGCGGTTGGCGTACCAGACCTGACCGACGATCTCGGCGGTGGTCAGGTGGCGATTGAAGCCCTGCGCCCCGGTGGCGCAGAAGGAGCAATCGAGGGCGCAGCCCACCTGGCTGGAAATGCACAGCGTGCGTCGTGAGGGCTCGGGGATAAAGACGGTCTCGATCGCCTGACCGCCCACATCGAAGAGCCACTTGCGCGTGCCGTCGCGGGCGACGTGCTCGCTGCGCACGGGCGGCGCTTCCACCACCGCCCGCTCGCTCAGCTTGGCGCGCAAGGACTTGGAGAGGTCGGTCATGGCGTCGAAATCCGCCACGCCGCGGCGGTAGATCCAGCGCATCACCTGGCGCGCGTGGAACGGTTTCTCACCGAGCTCGCCGAACCAGGCCTCGAGCTCGGCGCGCGGCAGCCCCAGCAGGTTCAGCCGCGCTTCCATCGTGCTCGCCGTCAGACCGACCGGGGAACGCTGCTCGCGCTCAGCGCGGGCAGAGTTCGCCGTCCTGGAAGAAGTAGCGAATCTCCTCGGCAGCCGTCTCGACCGCGTCGGAGCCGTGCACCACGTTCACGCCCTTGCTTTCGGCGAAGTCGGCGCGGATGGTGCCGGGATCCGCCTCGGCCGGATCGGTGGCACCCATGATCTCGCGGTGGCGAGCGACGGCGTTCTCGCCCTCGAGCACGGACACGACCACGGGGCCGGAGGTCATGTACTCGACCAGTTCGCCGAAGAAGGGACGCTCCTTGTGGACGGCGTAGAAGCCCTCGGCCTGCGCCTGGCTGAGGCTCATCATGCGGGCGGCGATAATGGTGAGGCCCGCATCTTCGAAGCGCGTGTAGACCTTACCGACGAGGTTCTTCGCCACACCGTCGGGCTTGATGATGGAAAGCGTCCGTTCGACTGCCATGGGGGTCTCCTTTACACCGAGCCCCTCTGGCAGGAGGCGCTCGGATACTGATCTTTAGGTTCGGATTGGATTGAGGTGCCCGCCTGAGAGCGCGGGCTTGCCGGCGGCGCGGAGTCTACCGCGCGCTCGACAGGTGAGCCAGCGCGCTCAGGCGAAGCCGACGCTCTCGCCGCAACCGCACTCGCTGGTCACGTTGGGGTTACGGAAGGTGAACATCTCATTCAAGCCCTGCTTGATGAAATCCACTTCCGTGCCGTCGAGAAAGTCCAGGCTGTCCTTGTCGACCACCACGCGCACGTCGCCCTGGTCGAAGACCACGTCGTCGTCGTTGGCGGCGTCGGCGTAGTCGAGGACGTAGGCGTAGCCGGTGCAGCCGCTCTTGCGCACCCCTAGGCGGATGCCGAAGCGCCCCTCACGGCTCACGTGAGCGCGAACCCGATCCGCAGCGGAGGGGGACAGGGTAATTGCCATCGCGTTCGATCTCCTGGTCTCAGATAGAGAAGGCTGACCCAATAGGATATCACTCGGGGCTCGAAGCGTCGCGATCTGGTCCCCGGACGCCGGCGAGGGCGTCGAGCAGCGCATCCTCGAGCAGTAGCACACGGCCGAGCTTCTCCACCGGCAGCAGCAGACGCTCCGAAATCGCCGTTGTATCCACCCGCGCCGCGGCCGCCGGCTGGCCCGCCAGTCCCTCGACGAGTAGGGCCGCAGCTGCCACGGTGTGAGGGCATCCGAGCACTTGGAATCGCGCCTCCTGGATCGCGCCTTCCAGCACCCTCACCCAGAGCACCACCTCCGCTCCGTGCTCAGCGCCACCGGCGCGACCGCAGCGCACGCCCTCGCCGTCCAGCGAGCCCGCCCCGGGGGTGTGCCGGAACAGCTCGCGAACGCGTGGCGAGTAGGCGTCCTGGGCCACGCCGCTTAGGCCCGAACCGCCGGCGCCAGGGCACGCAGGCGCGAGACCTCCTCGGCGATCCGCCCGGCGGCCACCTCGATCTCCTGCGCCGTCGTGGGTCTTCCCAAGGTGATCCGCAGCGTGCTGCCGGCCAGCAGGTCATCCCGCCCGAGGGCGCGCAACACGTAGGACGGCTCCCCCGTGAGCGCACTGCAGGCAGCGCCGCGCGACAGGGCGAGGTCCTCGAGCGCGAGTAGCAAACTCTCCCCCTCCACCCTCTCGATACTGATCGAGAGATGGCCACCGACGCGCCGCTTCGGGTGGCCGTTGAGGTGCACGCCACCTAGGCGGCGCAGGCGGTCCCAGAGCTCGTCCCGAAGGTGCGCCAGCCGCGCCTGCTCCGCTTCGCGCTCGGCACAGGCCAGGCTCAGCGCGCTCGCCAGGCCCACGATCTGGTGCGTCGCCAGGGTACCGGAGCGCAGGCGTCCCTCCTGGCCACCGCCGAACAGCAAGGGCTGCACCAGCACCCGCTTGGGCCGCTTGCGCACGTAGAGCGCGCCCGCACCCTTCGGGCCGTAGAGCTTGTGGGCGGAGATCGAGAGGAGATCGACCGGAAGCTCGGTCAGATCGATCGGCAGCTTGCCCGCGCTCTGCGCCGCGTCCACGTGCAGAGGCACGCCGTGGTCGCTGCATACCGCCGCCAGCGCCGGCAGATCGATGACCGTGCCGATCTCACCGTTGACGTGCGTGAGGCTGACCAGGCACGTGTCTTCGCGCAGGGCCTCGCGCAAGCGCTGTGCGGGCAGCAGGCCATCGGCATCGGGCACCAGGCGCGTGACCTCGACGCCTTCACGCTCGAGCTGTGTGCACACATCGAGGGTGGCCTGATGTTCGATCCTGGTAGTCACCACGTGGGCCGTACCACGCGCGAGCGCCGCGCGGGCGACGCCAGCGACCGCCGTGTTAACGGCTTCCGTCGCCCCGGAGGTGAACACGATCTCATCGGCGCCAGCCCCCAGGCACGCCGCGACCTCGTGGCGTGCATCCTCGACCGCTTGCCGCGCCTGGGTGCCGAGCACGTGTCCACTGGCCGCGTTGGCCCAGGTGCCCTCGAGCGCCTGGACCATCGCCTCGACCACGCGCGGGTCGACCGGCGTGGTCGCGGCGTAGTCCAGGTAGATGGGCGGGGGGACGTCGCGGGTGTTCACGCTAGTCGCCAGCGCCCTTTCGGGGCGGGCGTCCGCCGCGCGCGCCGGCCAGCGCCTCGTCGTGGGCGGACAGGATACCGCGCAGGATCTGCACCTCGTTGTCGTCCAGGCCGACGCGGTTGTAGAGCCGTCGCAGGCGGCGCATGAGGTGGCGAGGATTATCCGGGTTCAGGAAGCCGGCAGCCGTGAGCGTGCGCTCGTAGTGCTCGTACAGGGCCTCCACCTGCGCTGACGTCGCGAGGGGGATGTCGCCTTTGCCCTGCGCGACCGGGTGGTCGGCCGACGCCGCCATGCGCAGCTCATGGGTGACCACCTGCACCGCCATCGCCAGGTTCAAGGAGCTGTACTCAGGGTTGGCGTTGATGTGTAGCAATCGATGGCAGCAATCAAGCTCCGCGTTGCTGAGGCCGGAGCGTTCGTTGCCGAACACCACGCTCACCTGCGCATCAGTACCGAGAATCTCCTTCGCGGCCTCGCGGGCGTTCCGCTCGGGCCACTGCAAGCTGCGGCGACGGGCGCTCGCGCCGTAAACCAGGGCGCTATCGGCGATCGCCTCCTCCAGAGTGTTGAACACCTCGGCGCGCGCCAGGAGGTCGTCGGCCCCCGATGCCCGCGCGGTGGCGTCCGCATGGGGGAATTGGCGGGGACGCACCAAGCGCAGGCGGTGCAGCCCCATGTTCTTGCTCGCCCGCGCGACGGCGCCGATGTTGCCCGGATGGGAGGTGTCCACCAACACCACGGTTACCCGCGTCAGGCGCTCGCGCACCGGATCAGTCTCGGCCATCTGCTATCCTTGCCTCCGCTTCGTTCAAGGTGAGCCCTCCCCCGCCATGCATGCGCAACTCAATATCGCCATTCGCGCCGCCCGCCGGGCCGGCGAAATCATCATGCGTGCCCTGCCGCGCCTGCACGAACTCACCATCCACGAGAAGCAGCCTAATGATTTCGTGAGTGAGGTTGATCGTCTGGCGGAGCAGGAGATCATCGACACGATACGCGCCAGCTACCCCGATCACAGCTTCCTCGGTGAGGAGAGTGGCCGCCTCGGCGAGGAGCACGGCGAGGAAAACGTCTGGATCATCGATCCCCTCGACGGCACCACCAACTTCCTCCACGGCTTCCCCGTGTTCGCCGTGTCCATCGCCCTGCAGCAGCGCGGCGTGCTCCAGCACGGCGTGGTCTACGATCCTTCGCGCCAGGAGCTGTTCACCGCCTCCCGCGGAGAAGGTGCCCAGCTCGACGGCCGCCGTATTCGAGTCGGCAAGCGCACGAGCCTTAACGGCGCCCTGGTCGGCACCGGCTTCCCCTACGCGCAGAATCTAGAGTACATGGACGCTTACGTCGCCATGTTCCGCGCCATCTCCGAGAAAACCGCCGGCCTGCGACGCCCTGGCGCCGCCGCCCTGGACCTCGCCTACCTGGCGGCCGGTCGCTACGACGGCTTCTTCGAGATGGGGTTGCACCCCTGGGACATGGCCGCAGGTGCCCTCCTGGTGCGGGAGGCGGGTGGCCTGGTCGGCACCTTCGCCGGCGATGAGCGTTACCTCGAAGCCGGCAACATCGTGGCCGGCTCGCCCAAGGTCTTCGCCGACATGCTGAAGACCTTCGCGCCGCACCTGCCCCCGGCCCTGCGCCGCAACGCGAGCTGACCTCGCACGGCGCGACGCCGGTGGCGATCCCGCGCTAGGGGATCGCCTCGAGTTCCGGATCCTCTTCGTCCTTCGGCGGTAGCAGATCCACCGCCGTGACCTTGAGCGCCAGCGCCGCCGAGCTCGCCACGTAGATGGACGAGTAGGTACCCAACACCACACCCACGATAAGGGCCAGGGCGAACTCGTCGATGGCCGATCCGCCGAGGAAGTACAGAGCCAGCACCACCAGCAAGGTCGTGCCACTGGTCATCAAGGTGCGCGAGAGGGTCTGGTTGAGCGAGAGGTTCATCACCTCCACCGGCGTGCGCTTACGCAGGGCCCGGAAGTTCTCGCGAATGCGATCGAACACCACGATGGTGTCGTTCAGCGAGTAACCGATCACCGCGAGCAATGCGGCGAGCACGGGCAGGTCGAAGGGCACCTGGAAGGCGGCGAAGAAGCCGATCGTGATCACCACGTCGTGCACCAACGCCACCACGGCGCCCAGGGCAAACTTCCACTGGAAGCGCAGGGTGACGTAGGCGAGGATCAGCAGCAGGGCGAACAACATCGCCAGGCCACCGTCTTCGCGCAGCTCTTCACCCACGCGAGGACCGATGAACTCCGTTCGCTGAATCTTTACCCCGGCATCTGCGGTGCGCAGGGCTGCCCGAACTGCCTCGCCAACGCTCGCGCCATCGGCATTCTCGTCCGGCTGCACCCGCACCAGCACGTCGGTGTTCTCGCCGAAGTACTGCACCACCGAATCGTCGATACCACCGTTGCCGAGTGCGTCGCGCACGGTGGAGAGCTCGATCGCCTCCGGGTACTTCGCCTCCACCAGCACACCGCCGGTGAAATCGATACCGAAGTTGATGCCGCGCATGACGACCATGACGATCGTGGCCACGATCAGCAGGGCGGAGATCCCCACGGCGATATGGCGCGCGCCGAGGAAGTCGATGGTGGTGGTCTTCTTGAACATTTCCATGATGCTTCCCCTAGATCGCCAGCGCGTTGACTTGGCGACGCCCGTACCAGGCGTTGACCAGCACCCGCGTACCGATGATGGCGGTGAACATGGACGTCAAGATGCCTATGAACAGCGTGACCGCAAAGCCGCGCACGGGCCCGGTCCCGAAAACAGCGAGGATCAGCGCTGCGATCGCCGTCGTGATGTTGGCGTCAGCGATGGTACTGAGGGCCTTGTCGTAGCCCGCCGTGATACTCGCCTGGGGCGAGTTCCCCGACCGTATCTCCTCGCGTATTCGCTCGAAGATGAGCACGTTGGCATCCACCGACATGCCGACCGTGAGCACGATACCTGCGATACCCGGCAAGCTCAGCGCCGCTGGCAAGATAGACAGCAAAGCCACGATGAGCACCAGGTTGGCGAACAGCGCGACGTTCGCGAACAGGCCGAACATGCGGTAGTACAGGGCCATGAAGATGACGACGGCGACGAAACCGATGAGGATCGCCAGCTGCCCACGGGCGATGTTCTCCTCACCGAGACTCGGACCGATCGTGCGCTCCTCCACCTTGAAGATCGGGGCAGCGAGGGAACCTGCGTTCAGCAGCGTCGCCAGGGTGGAGGCTTCCGTCGGATTCAGGCCGGTGATCTCGAAGCGGTTGGAAAACACGCCCTGAATCGTCGCGATGCTGATCACCTCACGCTTCTCGCTGGTGACCAGCTCGATCGTGCCATCTGGCTGCTCCACCTCGTTGCGTTCGCTCTCGATGTACACCACGGACATGGGCTTGCCCACATTCTCGGTCGTGGCTCGCAACATGCGGTTGCCGCCACGCTGATCAAGGGTGACGCTCACGGCCGGGCCACTACCGCTCGAGCTGAACTGGGACTGCGCTTGCGTAAGGTTGTCACCGCTCGCGATCACATCGCGCTTGAGTAGGACGGGGAAACCGTCGCGGTGGTAGTAGAGGCGACTCGAAAAAGATGCACTCGTGCGGCCGGTGGCGACGGCGTTAGCATCGCCTTCAGTATCGTTGAGGCGGAACTCGACCGTGGCCGTGGCGCCGATGATGCGCTCTGCCGCCGCCGGGTCCTGCACGCCGGGTAGCTCCACCACGATGCGGTTCAGGCCCTGCTGTTGGATCAGGGGCTCGGCCGCACCGAGGCTGTCGACGCGTCGGCGCAGGGTGGTGAGGTTCTGTTCGATCGAGCGTGCCTGCAGTGCCGTGATGGCGGCCTCGTTCATCGTGGCACTGACGAACGCGTTGCCGTCCGGCGTGTTGCCGAGCAGGTAGTCGAACTCGGTGCTGATCTTGCGCATTTCGCGCTCCGCCTCAACGGCGGTCTCACGATCACGGAACTTGTAGGTGATCGTGTTGGTTTCCTCGTTCGTCTCGTACCCGAGGCTACGAATACCCTGGCGGTCGTTGGCGTCGCGCAGCGCCTGGCGGAATGTGCCCTCCGACTGCTCCATGAACTTCGCAAGCGCCACGTCGAGATCGACCTCGAACAGGAAGTGCACGCCGCCACGTAGATCGAGCCCAAGCGCCATCGGCCGCAGACCGAGGGAGCGCAGGAAGTCGGGCATGCGTGGCATGGTCGTCAGCGCGGTGATGTACCCATCGCTGTAGCGCTCACGGAGGGGTTCGAGGGCATCGCCCTGGGCGGCCGTGCCTTTGAAGGTGACCATGACGGTCTCGCCGTCCACCAAGCGGGCCTGTTCGAACGGCAGTCCCTCGCCCTGGAGAAAGCCCTCGACGTCTGCGACCACCGCTTCCGGCGGCTCAGTGCCGTCCGCCGGCGTTAGCTGGATCGCCGGATCTTCGCCAAACAGGTTCGGCAACGCGAAGAGGATGCCGAGAACCATGACGCCTACGACCAAGCTGAAGAGCCAGCTCGGCGTGTGGTTCTGTCTCATGCGCCTTTCACCGTGCCCTTAGGCATCACGGCGCCGACCGCGTG
>JBCBZW010000098.1 GCA_039815145.1 Pseudomonadota bacterium | reverse complement strand
TCACCCTGGCGATCGATGCTTCAGCCCTGGCGAAGGATGTCCGCCCCCTCCTCTCCACGGGGCCAGGAGCTGTGTGCGGCAGCTTCGGCTGCACTGCCAACGACTACGTGCTGAACGGCATCGCCTACGACGCTGAGCGCGACGAGATCTACGTGACCGGCAAGAACTGGCCGAAGATATACGTCTTCGCCAACCCGCTGGCCACGGGGAAAAGCGCGGGCCCGGCTGCCCCCTAGGGCGACCCAGGTGCGCCGGCGGATGTCATCCCCCGGCGCACCTATCAACCCGCATCAGCCGGGCCTTACAGGCGACGGGCCGCACTATCGATCGCGAGATCAGCCGGGGCCACGGTCGAGATCACGACAACGCCGGAGACCTGGCTGCCCTGCTGCGCCAATACGTAGTCTTGAATCGTCACCGGCGCGAGCGGCGCGCTCGCAGACGCGATGGCGAAGGGCGCGGCGCCGGCAAAGCTCGGCGCGGCAGAGGCGACGTCGTCAGCGAAGGCGGCACCGGTGGAAACGGCAATCAGGGCAGCGGCGCGAATCAGCGTATTCATGAGGTATCTCCTGGATCTTCAGTTGAGCACTTGCGTGCCATCGGTACGGGTAAGTCACCGCCCGACGCCCAGTCGTTACGACGAATACCGAACAGCGTTCCTATGGCCGCGATAGGCCCACGCTATGGAGCTCGCGCCTAGTGGCACTGAGGGAGTTGCGACGCTGGCAGGCGGTACTCCACCTGGCGCTCATTGACCGGACAATGAAACGCCAACAGATACGCCGTGAGCTGCAGATCCACATCCGCGGGCGTCGCTTCCCCATAGCGGCGATCCCCCACGATCGGGTAACCGAGACCGCTCAAGTGGCGGCGAATCTGGTGCTTGCGCCCGGTCTCGATGCGCACATCGACGAGGGAGCGTTGCCCATCTGCGCTGACCTCACACAGGGAGATCTCACTGACCGCTTCCTTGTCGCCGATCGGCACGTCGACTCGCAGGGGCGCGGTATGCCTGGAGAAGTCGCCTAACACTAATGCTCGGTAGCGCTTCTCGACTCGGCGCTCGCGAAAGCGCTCGGCCAGAGCCTCCGCCACCGCCTTGGTGTGGGCCACGAGCATGAGTCCGTTGGCCGCGCGATCGAGACGGTGCACGGTGAAGGTGGGTCGCTCCGGTGTGAGGTGGGTCTCAGCCCACCTGGCCAGCGTGCAGTGATCGCCCCACTTCGACCCCTGGGAGCGCAGGCCGTAGGGCTTGCGCCAGACCGAGTAGCCACCGGCATCGGCGATGAGATCCGGTGGTGGCGGCACCTCGGCCAGAATCTCAGCGTCGTAGTAAAGGTGTAGCTCGTCACCCTCGTGCAACGCGCGCTTGGCCCGGCGCAGGCGCTGGCTGTGTTGGGCCCGGGTCATCCAGACCGCCCCACAGCTCATCGCCCATTTGATACGTTGCTTGGGCAAGCCGCTCGCCTCGTGCAGCAGGTCGACGGGCAGGCGGCCCGTCGCCTGCACGATCACGTGAACCTCGAGATGCGCCTCACCCGCACTCATCCCGAGGCGTCAGGCGGCGTAGCCCGACGAGCTATCGTGTTCTTGAGCGGAGGCTTCCTCGCCGAGGAATCCACCCGATTGATGGGCCCACAAGCGCGAGTAGATACCACCCGCATCGACCAGCTCGCGATGACTGCCCTGCTCGACCACGCGACCCTGCTCCATCACGAGCAGCCGATCCATTGCCGCGATGGTGGATAGGCGGTGGGCGATGGCGATCACGGTCTTCCCCTCCATCAGCTCACCGAGGGTGCCCTGGATCGCCGCTTCCACCTCCGAGTCCAAGGCCGAAGTCGCCTCGTCCAGCACCAGGATAGGTGCATCCTTGAGCAACACCCGCGCGATGGCGATGCGCTGGCGCTGGCCACCGGAGAGGCGCACGCCGCGATCGCCCACGTGAGCGTCCAACGCGCAGCGTCCCTCGGGGTCACGTACGGCGCGGATGAATTCCCACGCCTGGGCGCGTTTCGCAGCACCGATGATCTGTTCCTCGGTAGCATCGGGTCGGCCGTAGGCGATGTTGTCGCGGATCGACCGGTGCATCAGCGAAGTATCCTGCGTCACCATGCCGATGCTGGCCCGCAAGCTCTCCTGGGTGACATCCGTGAGGGCCTGATCGTCGATCAGAATCTCCCCGCCCTGCACGTCGTAGAAGCGCAGTAACAGACTCACCAGCGACGACTTACCGGCGCCGGAGCGACCGACCAGTCCCACCTTCTCGCCGGCGCGGATGTGTAGATTGAGGGACTGGAACACGGGTTGTTGGTCGTCGTAGGCAAAATGCAGGTCGCGCATGCAGATGTCACCCCGCAGCACCCGCAACGCCGTCGCCCCAGGCTTGTCCACCACCTGCACCTCACGGGACAGGGTGTTGATGCCATCGCGCACCGTGCCGATGTTCTCCGACAGGCTGGACACCTCCCACATGATCCACTGCGACATGCCGTTCAAGCGCAGACACAGCCCGATGGCCACAGCGATGGCACCCGGGGAGACGGCTTGCTGCATCCACAGGAAGATCGACAGGGCGGACACCGCGAAGATGAGCGCGGCGCCGAGGGTCCACACCGACACGCTGAGCATGGTCACCAACCGCATCTGCGGGTACACGGTGTCCAAAAACCCCTGCATGCCCTCGCGCGCGTAGCGCGATTCGCGCTCGCCCTGAGAGAAGAGCTTCACCGTGCTGATGTGGCTGTAGGTATCGGTGACCCGACCGGTCATCACCGAGCGCGCCCCGGCCTGCTGCTCCGACACCTTGCGAAGTTTAGGCAGCAACCGCCGCAGCACCAGCACGTAGAGCAGCAACCACACCGCTAGCGGCAACATCAGGCGCCAATCCGCCGATGCCACCAGCACCACCATACTGAGAAAGTACACGCCGACGTAGACGATGATGTCGCCCACCTTCATCACCGACTCGCGCACGGCCAGGGACGTTTGCATGAGCTTGGTGGCGACACCGCCAGCCAGTTGATCCTGGAAGAACGCGAGGCTCTGCTCCAGCAGATAACGATGGGCCTGCCAGCGCACGCGCATGGCGAAGTTGCCCATCAACGTCTGATGCACGAGCGTGGAGCGAAAAAAGACCGTGAGCGGCAACGCCAGCAACACCAGAGCGGCGAAGAAGAGAAGCATCGGCCACTGCGCGGAGAGAAACGTCTGCGGGGAGCTGGCAGCCAAGCTGTCGACGAGCTTTCCCGTGAAGCCGAACAGAGACACCTCGATCGCCGCCATCAGGGTGCTGAGCAGGGTCATGGCCAGCAAGGGCGCCTCGAGGCCGCGCACGCTGTGGCGGAAGAAGCGCAGCAGCTGCGTGGGGGCCGGCTGCGGTGCGCCCTCGGGGAAGGGCTCGACTAGGCGCTCGAAGCGCTGGAAGAACGCTTGCATTGTCAGCGGGGGTCTCCGGAGGTGAGCACAGCGGCGGGATCTACCGAGATCGTAGCGACGGTGGGGATGTCGCGTCGAACCGGTAGTTAGTCGGCCGCCCACCGGCGGATGCTGATCGCCTCGAAATTCACCCGGCACATCAAGAAGCGACGCATTGGCGAGCCCCCGGGGAGGCACATTTGGGGCGGCGGTTTTGTTAAAGACCGGCGCGAGGGTGCCGTGAAGCAAACCGCGGTCGGGGGCGACTTGGGGTGTCGGAAGGCCGGGGTAGGGTTGGCTGAGAAGGTCAGCCGTCGCCTCGCGGTGGAGGGATGCGCTTGAAGCGCGTTGGAGGCGTGGTAGCTGGGGAGAAAGGGGCTAGGGCTGTGCGTTCGCCGAAAAGAGCAGAGTCATCCCTGACCCTGAAAGTCGGCGCGACGAGTCATCTGACTCGCCGCGCCTTGCGAACGCACCCTAACTCGGTGTTAGGCCGCAGCCCGACGGCGGCTGGCGCCGAGGAGTACGATGCCGAGGCCGAGCAGCGCGAGCGGCGCAGGCTCAGGAATGGTGGCCTGCGAGATCGAGAAGCTGAAGGTCATGCCAGCTTCGTTAGCGGAGAACTCGAAGGTACCCGGAGTGGGATCGAAGCCAGGTGCGTTGAAGATACCGTCGCCCGAAAGGATCAGGAAGATATCGTTCTGCAGCACGATGTCGATGCTGGTCAGGTCGAAGCTCAGACCACCAGCGAACAACTCGAACCCACCGATGGGCGGTGCCGGGTAGTCGGCATTGCCTGCGCCAGTGAACGAGAAGTCGGCGATGGTGCCGGTAGCGCCGTTGAAGGGCACGAAGTCACCAGTTGCGGCGTCGACCACGATGTCACCACGGACACCCGGGGTCAGCTCACCAGTGGTGGTGAAGTCCAGGCCGGTAGCGCCTGCGAAACCGTCGAGCTGCATACCCATGGCGTCCACGGGAATGACGGGGCCGGCGGTGTTCGGCGGGACCGGAGCGGAGCTGATCGACAGGGCGCCGGTCAGGAAGGCTGCGTTAGCCGCGCCAGCCATGGTGAGGCTGAGCAGTCCGGCTGCGATAATTGCTGTTCTTTTCACGGAAAAACTCCTTTGTGAGTTGAGTGCATTCACCGCCAGAGGTAATGCACAACGCGTGCCAGCAAAAAAAACGCAGTGAAATCAATGCCAATATCGGACTCACTCCTGTCGGCGGGGCGTCAGTGTAAAGTCCCCCGACGCCTCTGAAGTGGCAGATTGTGAACCGTCGAGGCGACAGCCTCGGGCAGCGGGAGAGATGTTGTACCCTCGGGCCGGATTTTGGCCGACTGACCGGAACGCCGGAGGGTAAATGAGGTTCTCTGCTCGCCACGCAGCGCTAGTTGTCGCGCTCGTCACGATTCAAACAACAACAACATGGGCACAGGCGCCGGACGCCTCGGAACGAGGGCCCTTCGCCACCGAGACCGGAGAGTACCGGATGGAGGCGGAGATCGATGATCTGGTGCTGGCAGGTCAGTACACGGAGGTCTGGGCTCGCACCTATTACCCAGTCGATGCGACGGGGTCGCTACCTACCGTGGTCTTCATGCACGGCAACCGCGCGACCTGCGGCAGCGGCGCGAACCCTCGCTTCGACACCAGCTGCGAGTACACCACCAGCGGCACCTGCCCCGACGGTTTCGTCGTCACGCCAAGCCACGAGGGATTCGAGTACATCGCCGAGCCGCTCGCCTCATGGGGTTTCGTGGTCGTATCGATAAACACCAACCGTGGCATTTCGTGCGGGTCGGCCGGACCTGACGATATCGGCCTCAACAAGGCGCGGGGGCGCCTGGTGCTGCGCCACTTCCAACGTCTGTCCGAGTGGAACGTAGGCGAACGCGAGCTGACCGGCGGCTTTCCGGAAGCTCTCCGGGGGCGTCTTGACCTCTCCGAGGTAGGGCTGGTTGGCCACTCCCGCGGTGGCGAAGGGGTACGCGCGGCCTACAACTTCTACGCAGATGCTCAGACGGGCTGGCAGGATCGTATCGTCGCACCGCTGAACGTGAAGGCGATCTTCGAGCTAGGAGGCACCGACGGGCAAACCGACACTGAGTTCAACGCCGCGGGCACGGCTTGGACCCAGTTGCTTCCAATGTGTGACGGCGACGTCTTCAAGTTGGACGGCGTGAAGCCGCTGGATCGCATGCTCGCCGCCAACGTCGAGTCGCCGCTGCGCGCGAAATCCTCGTTTGCCGTCTGGGGCGCCAACCACAACTTCTGGAACAGCGCTTGGGAGACGAGTGACATCAGTTCCTGCGTCGATCAGGCTCCCATCTTCCCCCCAGAGATCGGCTCACCAGAGCAACAACAGATCGGTCGCGCTGCCGTCATGGCGATGATGCGCGGGACTCTCGGCGCCGACGCGTCTCCATCATTCCTGCGTAACTTCAACCCTGCCTATGCACCGCCAGCGGTGATCGCAGATGTGACGCGGGTCGATCGATCCTACGCAGACGCGGCCAACCGCCGCCTCGAGTTCGTCGTGGAAGACTTCTCACAGGCGACGGGTATCAACCGCTACGGCTTTCAAAACGACTACGTGGGTGTGGACGCGACGCACAGCACCGTGCCGCAGCACGACCTTGTACAGCGAGCGGCCGAAGTGAGCTGGACCGGCGCTTCGAACGACAGATACGTACAGATCAACATGAGTGCGCCGGGCGCCGGGCGCGACATCACGCGTCGACGCACTCTGAGCTTCCGCATCGCCCGCCAGCTCGGGCAAGCGGACTACTCTAGTTTGACCGATCTGAGCATCGCCCTGGTCAACGCCGACGGCTCACTGAGTGATTCGCGCAAGCTTAGTGAGTACCTCAACCTGACCGGGCCGGTTGGCACGCCCTTCCTTCGCCACACGGTGATGCAGACCGTACGGATCGGCCTAACGGACTTCACCGGTGTCGACCTGACCAATTTCCGCGGTATTCGGTTCGTCTTCGATCTGCCGAACCCGGGGCAGAGCGCCGACGACGGCGGATCGATTTACCTCGCCAACGTGAACCTCGCCAGCCGTCGCGATCGGGGCACGGGCGCGCAACCGACGACACCTGCGCCGGCAGCGATCGCCTTTCGTCCAGCCCCCCAAGCGCCGCCCTTCTCCGCTCGGCTGGGTGCCGTGCGCAATGTCGCTCGGAGCGATTGGTTGAGCGGCCGTTCGGCTGTTGAGGTAGAGGTGCTGTCCGATCAGGGCTTCCCCGTCACCGATGCGCTCCCGACCCTGTCGATCGGCGACGCCGTGAGCCGCCATGCGCGCTACTCCGCAGACACGCGAAGCCTTATCTTCACCTTCCCTGACGACGCATTGCGCGCGCAAACCGACACAAGCGCACTGCGCTTGCAGCTAGGCGCCCAAGCGCTCGATTTGGGCGCCCTCGGCAGCGGCCAGCCACGCTGACCCTACCCAACGGCGGAGAACAGCCCTAGGGCGCTCTCCGCCGCAATCTATCTCTCCTTCGCGCGAGCGACGCCGTCGCTCGTGTCAAGTGCGTCTTGGCGGGTAGACTACGCGTCCTACTCGTTACGGTCAGGGCGAAGGGAGAAGCTAGATGCCAGCCAATCGGTCGTTTATCCGATCAAGCCGGGGGCGCTGGGTCGCCGCCTTCATCGCGAGCGCCCTCATCGCCGGCTGCGCGAGCCCCGACGCGCCCGAACTGCTCTCTCGCGCTGAAGCTGCCATCGATGAGGGTCGCTACCGGGCGGCGCTAGTCGACCTGCGTTCCGTGGTCGCCAGCGAGCCGGAGAACGCGGAGGCCCGCTTCCAGCTCGCCGTCGTCTCCCTCACGCTCGGCGATATGGCCACGGCAGAGAAGGAACTGCGTCGCGCGCGCGAGCGCGGCTACGACGAAGCCGCCACCCTGGAGCCCATGGCCGAAGCGCTGATCGGCCTCGCACGCGCACGCGAAGCACTTGCGGAACTCGACAACATCGAAGAACCCTCGGCCCACGCGGAGTCACTCGCAGGCCTTGCCCATGAGCAACTCGGCCAATCTGATCTGGCCCTTCGCGCCTTCAATCGAGCCCTCGAGATCGATCCTAGGAACGAAGATGCACTGCTCGGCAAGGCCCGTGAGTTGGACGCCACCGGGGATCGTCAAGGCGCAGAAGCACTCCTGGATAAGGCACGGGCCGAGCACGCCGACTCGATGAAGGTGGCCGTCGAATACGGTCGCTTCCTGTTGGTCACTCAGCGACCCGCAGAAGCGGAGGCCGTGTACCAAGCAGCCATCGATGCACGCACTGAGTCGGATGCCCCTTCCACCCGCTGGGACCTATTTCTTTCCCTAGCCGAGTCGCAGCTCGCCCAAGGCAAGATCGACGAAGCCGAGCAGACCGTCGCCGCCCTGGACGAGATCGAGCCCGACACCGTGCTCGCCAAGTACATCCAAGCGCGGATCGCCTTCGCAAGAGAAGACATCCCGACCGCCAACGAACTCGCCGCCCGCGTGGTCGTGGAGGCACCCGACTTCGATCCGGCCCTCCTCCTACAAGCCAAGGTGTTCCTAGCCAACTCCTCCTACACGCAGGCCAGGCAGGTGTTGGCTCGCCTGGTCCAGCGCGACCCCAACAACGCCGAGGCAAGGCGCTTACTCGCCGCCGCCGAGGAGGGCATGGCTGAGCAGAACGACGAGACACGTCGCGCGGGCCGTCGCATGTCTCAGGGCGATTTTCTCGCGATGGTTGGCACGGCGAAGGCCGAGTCAGGCGACATCGCGGGCGCCGTCACCTTCTGGGAACAATCGCTGAAGAACGATCCGGGCAACCAGGATGTGAAGCTCGAGTTGATCAGCGCCTACGTACGCGCGGGACGTATGGACGATGCGGCCGCGATGATCGAGGACACCCGTTGGGTAGGCGAGCTTGCACGCACCCGCGTGACGATGGTGCAGATCCTGCTCACCATGGAGGCGGGTGATCTCGACAAGGCGCGTGGGCAAGCGGCAGCGGCTGCTGAGAGCTTCCCACGCGAGGCATCTATCGTGACGCTCCAGGGCCTGGTGGAGGTTAAGGACAACCCAACCGTGGCGAAGGACTTCTTCGAGAGCGCCCTCTCGCTGGATCCCGCGGCCTCCGCGGCTGCCATCAACCTGGCATCCGTGTCCGATCGTTTGGGGGACTCACCCAACGGCGTGGAGGTCCTGCGGAACTTCCTGCGCAGCAATCCCGAAGACGCCGCTGTGCTGGAAGCACTCGGTAGCAAGCTGCTGCGAGCGGGCGATCGCGAGCAGGGCATCGCCAGCCTGCAGGCCGCACGGGAGGCAGATCCGAACGCGATCACGCCGCGGCTGCAGCTCACCCAGCTGTTGCTCGAGGCCGGCGAAGCTCAGGCGGCCGAGCTGGTGGCGGCCGAAGTCGTTTCCCTTCAGCCGCGCTTGGCCGCCGCCCACAACGCGCTCGGCGTCGCGCTCCTCGCCCAAGGCAAGACCGCGAAGGCAACGGAGAGCCTGCAGCAGGCCCTACGCATCAACCCGGCAGCCGTCGATCCCCTGCGCAACCTGCTGCGAGCCGAGGTCGCCACGGCGAGTTTCGCGAAAGCTGAACAGTCGGCCGACCGCCTGCTCAAGCTCGTGCCGGGCGACGCGCAAGCGCTCGAAGTACTCGCGCGCGTCTCCTTGGCGCGCAAGGAGTTGGATCTGGCCGAGCAGCGCGTGAGCGAGTATGAGGCTGCCGATCCCGAACGTTCACGTCTTCCTGCCCTCGTGATGCGGGGCGACATCGCGCTGGCGCGCGGCGACGATGCGCAGGCGCTCGACTACTTCGAACGCGCGCTGGGCGAATCGCCAAGCCCCACCCTGGCTGAGCGCGTCTTTAACACCCGCCGCAGCCTTGGGCGCGACGACGCCTACGACGTGCTCACCGACTGGTTGCAAGCGCGCCCCTCGGACAACGGCGTGCGCTTGTTGGTGGCCCAAGCCAAGCAGGTGGATGGCGACTTCGACGCTGCAGCGGCCGAGTACGAGCGCATCCTGGCGACGAGTCCACGGAGCCTGGTCGCCCTCAACAACCTGGCACTGCTGTACCAACTCAACGAGGACGAGCGCGCCGTCGAGATCGCCAAGCAGGCCTTCGATCAGGCCCCTAACTTCCCCATCATCCAGGACACCTACGGCTGGGTGTTGGTGACCTTCGGGCAAGTGGACAACGGCGTCTCGCTGCTGCGCGACGCGCATGAGGCCGCGCCGGACAACGGCGACATCGCCTACCATCTCGCGGCCGGCCTGGTCCGTTCGGGCGATGCCGCGCAGGCTAAGGCGATGCTGGAGCAGGCGCTGGCGAACATCCCCCAGTTCGAGTCTCGCGACGACGCGCAGGCCCTGCTGAACACCCTGTGATGCGGTCAGAGCTGGCGAGGCCCACGCCTCGCCAGCTCGCCTCGCACGATCACCCCTAGCCAATACGTTCGTCCATGCGTCACGCACGATGCGCCTGCGGGCAATTCCACCTCGAAGCCCGCGACGAGCCCCTGATCAACGCCGTCTGCCATTGCGACAACTGCAAGCAACGCACGGGGAGCGCCTTCGGCATCTCCCTCTATTTCCGCGAGGCGGACATCACCTTGCACGGTGAGCGGCAGGAATACGCCCTGCACAACCACACCTACGACCACGATCAGCAGCGCTTCTTCTGCCCGCGTTGCGGCACCACCTTGTGCTGGAAAATCTCTACCCTCGAGGGACAGCTCGGCGTCGCCGGTGGGTGCTTCACCGAGCAGTTCCCCGACCGACCCACCGTCTCCGGTACCGACAGCAAGCGCTACGACTGGGTCACGCTCCCGCCCGACTGCGAACGACGCTGACGCGCCGCCTGATGCCTGAGACCCTCAGCCCCCAGCGCGACCGCTCCACGCTGCTCGACGCCCTGCGCGGCTTCGCCCTCATCGGCGTGCTCCTCGCCAACCTGCGCATGCTGTCGCTGTACGATCTGCTGCCGTCGTCGGAGAAGTCGGCCCTGCCCACCGCGGCGATAGACAGGGTGATCAGCGAATGGATGTCCCTGTTCGTGAACGGCACCTCGATCACCCTGTTCACCCTGCTCTTCGGCGTGGGCTTCTCGCTACAGATGCGCAAGGCCCACGGCGACGCCCAAGCGATGCGCACCTACCTGCGACGCCTGCTCGTGCTCCTGGTCATTGGCCTCGCCCATGCTTACCTGGTGTGGTGGGGTGACATCCTGCGCTACTACGCGCTGCTGGGGCTGCTGCTGATTCCCTTAGCTCGCCTGCCGGGGCCGGTACTCGTGCTGGCGGGCGCCTTCGTGGTCCTGGCCTTGCCCGTTCTGCTTCAGCCCATCGTCCCCGGATTGCTCCCGGCTCAGATCAGCTCAGCTAAGTCGGCGGCGCAAGCGCTCGCCGCCTTTTCCAGCGAACAGCTCGGGGTGATGCTCGAGGGGAATCTGGCGCGGGACCTACGGATGCGCTTTGCCGTGTGGATCCTGCCCACCTACATCTTCGGCCGCATGCTCATCGGCGTAGCCCTGGGCAACAGCGGCATGCTGACGGCACCCGAAGAACACAGCACGCGTTGGCGCAGGTTGTGGTGGGGATCCTTGGTGGGCTCTATCGTCATCACCCTGCTCGTGAGCACCCGACGCTACGACCTCATCGATCTACCGCTCGATTTTCTTGGGCCCGAGCGGGAGCGCATTCTCTGGCGCGTCATGTACAACGCCGCCCCCCTCATGCTGGGGCTCTTCTACATGGCGAGCTTCGTCAGGCTGTACGTGCACAGCGCGGGATGGCGCAGGGTCCTCGACTGGCTCGCCCCGCTCGGGCGCATGGCCCTCACCAACTACCTGGCGCAGTCGGTGATCGGTGTGGCGATCTTCTACGGCATCGGCTTGGGCGTGGGTCCACGCTACGGGGCGATCGGCGTGCTGGTCGCCGCCCTCGGAATCCTCGCTTTGCAGGCTTGCCTCTCACGGTGGTGGCTCGCACGCTATCGCTTCGGCCCCATGGAGTGGGTGTGGCGGAGCCTGAGCTACGGACGTCGCCAGCCCATGGCACTGCGCAACGAACCTTGAGTCCCGCACGCCAGCACGGAGCACCAACGGATGCGGTGGGCGTACCGCGCGACGCCCACTCGCCTCCCGGTCATCGCTAGCGCGGGTTGTAGGCGGTCACGAACCACGCGCTGGAAGGCGCCCAGATCGACCCATCTTTCCGCGCGTAGCGCTCGATCAGCCCGGCGAGCTCACGCTTGACCGTGGGCCGCAGGCGCTCACCCTCCTCCTCGGCTAAGCGGATGATCTCTCCCGCCGGACCGATCTCGAGCGCGAATTCGATCGCCTCTTCCACGTTGCGGCCGATGCAGATGTCCGCGTCGAAGCGCTCGAACTGCACCCGTTCGAAGCCGGCTGAGATCAGCAGATCGCTGACCATGTCGGGGCCTGCCATGGAGAAGGGGCCCGGTCCGCAGTGCACGGCGTCCGTATCCTCGTGGGCCACCACGGGCACGATCTCACGCACCAGCCGCTCCGCATCGTGCAACCACGGATTGTCTTCGCGCTTGCGCCACACCACCTGGGTGAACTTCGCCCCCGGCTTCAGGGATCGACGGATGTTGCGCATCGCCGCGCCGGGCATACCGAAGAACATGGTGCCGAAGCGGGCGAAGGCCTCGTCGTAGGGGCCTGCCAGATCGTCCACCTCCACGTCGGCGACGAAGAAGTTGGCGTTGGCGATAGCCGTCTCGTCAGCGGCCTCGCGGCTGGCGGCGATGAAGTTGGCCGCACAGTCCACGCCCGTCGCCGACCCTGCCTCGCCCAAGCCGCGGGCGATCTCGATGGTGCAGTCGCCGAAGCCGCACCCCACGTCGAGCACCTTGGCGTGCGGCGAGCGGCGTGTGCGCCCGAGGACCTCGCGGCTGATCGCCGCGTAGCCCTCCACGAACAGGTATTTGAAGCGGGAGAACTTCTCGAACAGCACGGTGTTCCAGGCTTCGATCACAACATCGTTAGTCATGGGTGAATCTCCGCCTTAGGCCAACAGGTGAGCGCCGCTGGCCAGGAAGGCCATGGACTTGGGCGCACCGGCAATCTCAACGCCGTCGATGAGGTCGGTCTCACTGATCTTCTTGGCCCGCACGCAGGCGGGGCAGAGCCAGATCTTGCCGCCGTTGGCGAGGAAGTCGTGGACGAGGCCGGCGATGGGCTCGTAGCCGTCCGCGACCAGGCCGTCCAGGGCGCCCTTGCAGCACAGGTCGCTGGCGTCGGAGGAGACGAACACGGCGGTCTCCGCGGTCTTCGACGCGGTCACCGCCAGGATGAAGGAGATAGTGGCGCGCTCGAGGTTGTTGGTGCCGTCCTGACAGTTGATGAGGTACTTCGCTGAGGTGCTCATGAGTGACTCCGTTGCGGTTGATTGTGGTAAGCGTCGGCGCGACTCTCCGCGCCAGGTGCTGCGCATGATAGGAGCCTCCCCATGCGGAGACTTGGCGAACACGAGATTTATTTCTGGAGAAACTCTGAAGATTGGTATAGTTCAGAAAAACAGGTGCTTACGCCGCTTCTGAGTGTGCAAATGCAATATCGCTTCGACCTCTTCACCTTCGACGACGAGCGCCTGGAGCTGCGCCGTGATGGCGAACTGCTGGCCTCCGAACCGCAGGTGCTCGAGCTGCTGGGACTGCTACTGCGCCATCACGAGCGCATGGTGTCGCGTGAGGAGATCCACAGGGAGGTGTGGCGCGGGCGCGTGGTGTCCGATGCCGCCTTGAGCAGCCGCATCAAGCTGCTGCGCCAGCTCCTCGGGGATGACGGGCGCAGCCAGCACTTCATCCGCACCGTGCACAAGCGAGGGTTCCGCTTCGCGGGCGAACGGGTGTCGGTGACGGAGGCCGGCGCCTCGCCGCCGCCGGCCGCTAAGACGACCACACCGGCGGCGTCCACGACCAGTCACAAGCCCGCCGTCCTGGTGCTGCCCTTCGCCAACCTCTCGGGCGAACGCGGTCAGGATTACCTGGCGGACGGCATCACCACGGACATCATCAGCCACCTCGCCCGCCACCGCTGGCTGGACGTGGTCGCGCGCAACACGGCCTTCGGCTTTCGCGATCGTGCCGTAGACGTAAGTGAGGTAGGCAAGGAACTCTCCGTGGAGTACGTGGTGGAAGGCAGCGTGCAACGCAGTGCCGATCATGTGCGCGTCACCGTCAGCCTCCTCGATGCGCTCAGTGCCCACAGCATGTGGACCGAGCGCTTCGATCGCGAGCTAGAGGATATCTTCGCCCTGCAGGATGAGATCACCGAACGCATCGTGGCCCGCCTCGAGCCGGAGATCGGCTACGCTGAGCGCAACCGTGTGCTCACGGCCCGGCCGACCAACCTGCAGGCCTGGGACTGCTTCCACATGGGCACCTACCACTTCTATCGCTTCACCGGCGAGGACAACCTCGAAGCCCAGCGGCTGCTGCGCCAGAGCCGAGAGCTCGACGAACGCTTCGGCGACGCCTGGGCCTGGTGGGCCTACGCCACGGTGCTCGGCATGGTGTACTGGGACACGGAGCCGAGTCAGGCGCGCCTCGACGAAGCGCTCGCCGCCTGCGACCGCGCCGTCTCCCTCGACCGCCGCAATGCCACCTTCCACGCCCTGCGCGCACGCGTGCTCCTGGCCCGAGGGGAGTACGACGTGGCCGTGGACGAGAACAAGCGAGCCATCGCACTCAACCCCACCCTCGCCGTGGCCCACTGCGCGCTCGGAGATTCCCTCGCCTACGGCGGCCACTACGAGGAGTCGATCGCCTGCTTCGAGAAGTCCATCGCCTTGAGCCCCAACGACCCGCAGCTCTGGGCCTTCTACACCTACGGCGCCCTCGCCCTGCTGTTCATGGGCAACTTCGAGCGCGCCCTGCGCTGGTTGGACCAGGCCCGGAGTAACCCGAATCACCAGTACTGGACCACCGCCCACCGCGTGGTCGCCCTCGCCCACCTCGATCGCATCACGCAGGCCAGTGAACTGGCCGAACGCCTGCGCCGAGAGGTGCCCGGCTTCTCCCTGGCGTTCGTGCGCGAGAAGCTCTTCTACTTGAACGACCCTGCGCAGATCGACCTCTACCTGGAAGGCCTGTCGCGCAGTGGGGTGAGCTGACGATGCACTACGCAAGACTTCTGAGGGTGCTGATCGCCCTGTTGCCCATCTGCGCGCTGAGCGACGAAGCCACCGAGCAAAAAGCAGCCTCGACACTCGAGATCTCTCCCGCGCCATTGGTGCTCGGTGATACCTATCAATATCCCTCGGCGATCTACGGCACGCCGCGGGAGATCAATATCTACGCCCCCACCCTGCCGGACTGGGGCAAGGGCTATTTCGAGACGCCGCTGCCCGTGCTCTACGTGGTCGACGGCGGCCTCGACCAGGACTTCGTGCACCTCGCGGGACTCTCCCAACTCACCCTGGTGAACGGCGAGCGGCAACCGATGATCGTGGTGGGTGTGCGCACCTACGAACGCCGCCAGGAGATCAGCCCGAAGGCGACGGATCCGCGCTACCAGACGAACGGCTTCGAAGGCTGGGGACGCTCGCATCAGTTTCGCCGTCACCTGCTCGAGGAGGTGAAGCCCTTCATCGAAGCGCGCTACGAGACGGGGCGATCCGTAATCATCGGCGAGTCCTTGGCAGGACTCTTCATCGTCGAGACATTCCTCGAGCAGCCGGACGCCTTCGATGACTACGTCGCGGTCTCACCGAGCCTGTGGTGGGATGACCGGCGCCTCGCCAGGCAGGCATCGGAGCTGCTCGAGAAGCACCCTGATGCTGATCATCGGCTCTACCTCACGATGGCGGATGAGGGAGGCACGATGCGCTTGGGACTGGATGAAGTGCTGGCAGCACTGGAGAAAGCCCCCACCGCCGCAACCGTACGGTTCGTCGATCGCGCCGAGGACGACACGCACTCGTCCATCTATCACCACGCGGCCCGCGACGCGCTGAAGTGGCTGTTCGGTATAGCGCCGACTCCCTACGGGCCGACGCCCTGGTACCTCGAGGTGGATGGGCAGCCCTAGGGCTCCGTCCACCGCCTGATCAGGCCCTCGCCGACGCGCCGCAGGGTGTCGACGGTCACCGAGTCGCCAACACGCCTACCCCTAGGGCGCCGAGCACACCGGCACACGCCCGATCCACCACAGATTTAGCCCGGCCGTACGCCGAGGCGACCCGCGACTGCGCGAATGCGGCCGCCATCAGCGCGTACCAGGAGAACTCGATCAGCGTGACCAGCGCGATCGCCGCCGCGGACAGCACCAGGGATCGGTCGGTCGGCAACACAGCCACGAAGATCGACCCGAAGAACACGGCCACTTTGGGGTTGGAGAGCTGAACCCACAAGCCCGTGCGCGCCGCCCGCCAACCATCGTCCTGCGCCTGAGCATCATCCGTCGCGGCCAAGGCCAGGGGTTGCGACGCGCTGCTCCACAGCTTGTACGCCAGGTACAGCAGGAACACGCCACCAGCGATCTTTATCGTTAGGTAGAGCCACGGCGCCACTTGGAACAGCAGATCCAAGCCGAACAACGCCGAGGTGGCCCAAACGAAGGTGCCGAAGGCGATGCCGCCCGCGGCGGCGGTGGCCGTCGCTCGCGATTTTCCGGCAGCCGTTTGCGCCACGAGTACCAATGTGGGCCCGGGGCTTATCACGGCAACCGTGTGCACCAGCGCGAGCATCACCAAGGGCAGTAGCAATTCCATGCAGTCGAGCGCTCCAAGCGGTGCTGTCGATGGACCGTCCTCCGGCCAGGCGCCGATCACTATACACACCAAGCCCTGACTACCGAGGACAGAGCGGCGGAGCGACCGTTGCCCGCTCACACGCTTGTCGATCCCACTGCGCCACGACCGCTGGCCGCTTACTTCCCCCCTCGATCCCGTTCACGATTTTTGCCTTGTGCCCCATCGGGGCCGTCGCGAGAGTGCCCCCGAGCCAGACGCTCAGCGTGAATGCCAAGGAGATCAATATGTTCACACTCTCGCCTCGCACCCTCGCCAGCACCATGACGGTGGCCGGCCTGGTGCTGATGACCGCCGCCAACCCCGCCCTCGCCGAGAACCGCCGCAGCTTGCCCCTGAAGGCGCTGGTGATGGACGGCGTGCACGTCGCGGAGAACGGCGACATCTACACCGCTGAGGGCTTCAGCGGCGACCGCCTCTTCATCATCACCCCTGAAGGCAACACCTTCTTCATCACCGACGCCCTCGAAGGGCCCATCGATGCGACCACCGATTCGTTAGGCAACGTCTTCGTCACCAACTTCAACTCGGCCTCGGTGAGCAAGGTATCGCCGGCAGGCGAGGTCACCCACTTCGCCGACACCCTGCCGTTCCCGGCCGGCATCACCATCGACGACCAGGACAACCTGTACGTCTCCCAGTTCGGTGAGTCCGACCCGCAGACGGGCCTCGGCCAGGGCACGGCGGTGCAGAAGATCACCCCCGACGGCGTGGTGAGCACCTTCAGTGAAGGCGGCGCGTTGCTGGCCCCGGTCGGCATCACCCTCGGCGACGACGGCATCCTGTACACGGCCAACTTCCACGACGGCACCATCATCGCCATCGATCAGGAAGGGCAGCAGACGGTGATCACCCAGGTGGAGCGGCCGGGCTTCTTCGCCACCATCGGCCACCTCGAGTTCGTCAACGGCCTGCTCTACGCCACCGGCGTTCAGGGTGCTGAGTTGCTGCGCGTGAACCCGTCGACGGGGCAGACCGTCTCCCGCGATCTCAGTCGGGACATCGAGTTTCCGAACGGCGTCGGCTTCGATCAAGCCAGCGGTACGCTGCTGATCTCCGAGGCGTTCGTGCAGCTCTCGCGCCTGCTGAAGGTGCGCGTCGCGAACCCTGCCGACTAACCTCGGTCCCCTCGCCGGCAGATCCGCCCCCACTCCCCTTAGGATCTGCCGGCCTTCTCGCCCATGTCCCACCCTGAGCTGCCCCAAGCACGGACCGCATCGACAGCACTGGCGGCAGTGAGCCGCTATGCTGCCCGCATGTCCGATGCCGACACCCTTGCCCTGGCACGCTCAGGCACCGACCCACGCCCTGCGAGCAACACGCTAAGCGGCTTCGCGCCCTGGCGGTCCCTCTGGTTGGTGGGCTTCGTCTGGGCCGTCACCAGCCTTGGCTTCATGGCCTACTGGGCCGCCTGGTACGCCAACGCCCAGGTCCCCCTGCCCTGGTACCGACTCGTCGCCCTTGGGGTGTTGGACTGGTCCTTCTGGCTGCTCGGTGCGCCGGTCATCCTCGCCGTCGCCCACCGCTTCCCTCCCGTGCGCCTGCGCCACGTGCTCACGGTGCACCTGCCCCTGAGCCTGCTCTGCGCGGCCACGGCGATCGTGCTCTCGGTCATCATCCGCCTGCACATCGAACCGGTGGATCAGCTGCCCTACGCGCAGCCGCCCTTCGCCCAGCAGGTGCTGACGCGATGGGTGAGCGAAGGCGCCTGGTACAACCTCTTCTACTGGTTCGTGATCGGCGCCTACTTCGCCGTCGATTACCACACGGCGCTGCGGCGAAGTGAGCACGAAGGCCTCATGCTCCAGCTGCACAACGAGACCCTCCAACGCGGCCTGGTGGAAGCGCGCCTCGGCGTGCTGCGGGCGCAGCTCCAACCGCATTTTCTGTTCAACGCCCTGCACTCCGTCTCGTCCCTGATGGATGTGAACGTGCCGCAAGCGCGCGAGATGCTGATCGACCTGGCCGACATCCTGCGCCGCGCCTTACACATGAGCGAGCAGCAAACCCATACGCTCACCGATGAATTCGATTGGCTGGAGTCCTACCTGCGCCTGGAGGCCGTGCGCTTCGGGGACGGGCTCAAGTGGGAGACGACCCTCGACCCGACCGTCGCCGCCGTCACCGTGCCCTGCCTGATCACCCAACCGCTGGTGGAGAACGCCCTCAAGCACGGGCGGCGCCGCGGCACGGAAGGCTCACCGGAACTCGTCGTTCAGGTGAACGCGAGGCGGGTGGACGGTGAGGTCATCGTGCACGTCACCGACAACGGGCCGGGCATCGATACCCACCCGCAAGGCACGGGCCACGGTCTGCGCTTCGTCCGTGAGCTACTGAATGCCTACCCCAATCGCCACGGATCGCTCTCGCTGGACGGCACCTCAGGCGGCACCCAAGCGACCATTCGATGGCGGGTCGATCCGGATGCTTGAGGTCTTGCTGATCGACGACGAACCCCTGGCGCGCGACCTACTCATGCGCTGGCTGCGTGAGGTGGAAGATCTGACCATCGTCGGCGCGGCCAGCACCCTAGATCAGGCGCAACGCCTGGTCACCGATCGCACGCCAAACGTGGTTCTCCTCGACGTGAACCTGGCTGGTGAGAGCGGCTTCGGGCTGCTCGATGTGATCGACGAGGACCGCCCGCCCGCGATCATCTTCGTCACGGCCTACAGCGACTACGCGATCGACGCGTTCCGCGTCGGCGCCGTCGACTACCTGAAGAAACCCTTCAACCGGGAACACCTGGAGCGGGCGCTCGACCGCGCGCGTCACTGGCTGGCTGCACCGCGCACCAGCGACAGGCCATCCACCCAGTCGGCGGAACCCGCGAAGCGGCTTCAGATTCGTGATGGCGGCGTCATCACCTACGTCCCCGCCGAGGGAATTCAGTGGATTGAGTGCGCCGGCGGCTACTGCGTCATCCACACGGGGGATCGTCGCTACGTCCTGCGCGAGGCGTTGCAGCAGCTGGAACAGCGCCTCGGCGATCACTTTGTGCGGGTGCACCGCTCGGCCGTGGTGAACGTGAGCTTTCTGCGAAGCATCGAACCGATCAAGCGTGGCGATGCGATGCTGAGCCTTGCCAGTGGCGCCCAGATCCGCATGAGTCGCCGC
>JBCBZW010000097.1 GCA_039815145.1 Pseudomonadota bacterium | reverse complement strand
CGAGCGTGCGCAAGACGGCACGGTCCAGCGCATCTTTACGACGGATGCGGCCATCGGCGGTGATGACACGCTCGCGGGAGACGAGGGGCGTGACGTCCTGCTAGGCGGCGCCGGTGCCGACGAGCTGTCTGGCGATGCCGGTCGCGACGTGTTGCTCGGTGACGCTGGTCTCGTGGTGTTCGCTGACGGCAGCGACGACGCAGACGATGTGTTCACCGATGCGGTGGGTTCGGGCGCCGGCGACGTCCTACTGGGCGGTGACGCCAACGATATTCTGCTCGGCGGCGACGGCGACGACCGCCTGGGGGCCGGCGCGGGCAACGACGTGCTGGTGGGCGACCACGGGATGCTGCGGCGGGATGCGGAAGGCGGCCTGGAGCGCGTCGAGAGCGTGGACCCGGGGGCCGGTGGCGACGACGTCCTGTTAGGTGACGAGGGAGCGGACATCCTCATCGGCGGTGCCGGTGGAGATGAGCTCACCGGCGCCGGCGGCGCCGATATCCTCCTCGGCGACAGCGGCACCGTGGTGGCCAGCGACGGCAGTGCCGAGGCCAATGACGTGTTTACGAGCTTCGTAGGTACCGGTGCCGCCGACATGCTGTTCGGCGACGCCGACGCAGACCTGCTCCTCGGTGGCGACGGCGCCGATCTCCTCGATGGCGGCGAGGGGGTTGATGTGCTGATGGGCGATCACGGTGCGATCACCCGCGATGAGTCGGACGGGATCACGCAGATTCTCACCGTCGATGTTCCCAGCGGTGATGGCGATACGCTGTTCGGTCGCGAGGGCGACGATTGGCTCCTCGGCGGGGCCGGCGGCGATCAGCTCGAAGGCGACGGCGGGGACGACATCTTGCTCGGTGACGGCGGCCGGATCACCCTCGACGGTCTCGGCGGCGTACTGCGTGTTGAGAGCGTGGACGCCGGGGTCGGCGGTGCGGACGTGCTCGACGGGGGCGAGGGCGTCGACCAGTTGATCGGTGGTGCCGGCCGCGATGCGCTTCTCGGCGGAGAAGGCAACGACACTTTGCTTGGCGATAACGGCACCCTCGTGGGTGCCGATGGCAGCGATGCGGCGAACGACGTACTCACAGGTTTCGTAGGCACAGGGGACGATGATGAGCTCTCCGGCGGTGCCGGCGCTGATCTGCTCCTGGGCGGCGACGGCGCAGACCAGATCGAGGGTGGTGAGGATGACGATGTCCTGGCCGGCGACCACGCCACGATCGTGCGCGAGGCGGATCTGCAGATCATCGACGTGCGCAGCACCAACATCGCCCTCGGCGGCGACGACGTGCTGCACGGGGACGACGGTGACGACGTCCTGCTCGGCGGGGCCTTCGCGGACCGCCTGACCGGTGGCCTCGGGGCCGATGTGCTGGTCGGTGACGCCGCGCTTCTGCTGCTGAACTCCACCGGTCAGCGCCTGCGCCTGGAGACGCTAGACCCTGCAACGGGCGCCAGCGATTCCCTCGATGGGCAGGAGGGCGACGATTGGTTGCTCGGCGGTGCCGCCGACGACTCACTGACCGGCGGCGACGGCGATGATGTGCTCCTCGGCGACAGCGGTGCCATCGTTGGCGCCGACGGCAGCGAGCAGGCCGACGATGTATTCACTACCGCCGTGGGCACTGGTGCAGGCGACGTCCTGTCCGGCGGTGACGGTAACGATTTGCTGCTCGGCGGCGATGGGGGCGATGCGATCAGCGGTGGCGCCGACGCGGATCTGGCGTTCGGCGATCATGGCTACATCACGCGCGATGGCGCCGGCACCGTGCTCCTCGCGCAGAGCACCGATTTCGCAGACGGTGGCGACGACTCCATCAGCGGTGGCCTGGGCAGCGATGTGCTCATCGGGGGCGCGGGCAGCGATCAGCTCGATGCCGACGCTGACGGCGATGTACTGATCGGCGACGCCGCTCGAATTAGCTTCGCTGGCCCCGCGTCCATCCTGCGCGTGGAGAGCTTGGCCGGCGATGCTGGCGGAGCCGATACGCTTACCGGCAGCGCCGGTGACGACATCCTCATCGGTGGCGCGTTCGGGGATGTCCTCATCGCGGGTGCCGGCGACGACGTGCTTCTCGGCGATAGCGGCCTGGTGGTCGGCGATGACGGTAGCGCACAAGCCAACACGGTCACGACCACCTTCATCGGCACCGGCGCTGCGGATCAGTTGTTCGGCGATGAAGGGGCAGACCTGCTGATCGGTGCCGATGGCGCCGATGAACTCGCAGGCGGCTCGGAAGATGATGTCCTGATCGGCGATCACGGCCTGATCGTGCGCGACGGCGCCGAACGGGTGCTCGAGGTACGCAGCACGGAAACGCTCTCCGGTGCCGACGATATTCTCCTTGGTGATGCCGGCAACGACCTGCTCATCGGTGGCTTCGGCGCCGACACGCTGTCCGGCGCGCTCGGTAGCGATACGCTGGTCGGTGACGCGGGGCTCGCCCTGTTGAGCGGTGTCAACCTGCGCTTGCGCGTCGAGACCATCGACCCGGCCATCGGTGGGGCAGACGTACTCGACGGCGAGGACGGCGACGACGCCCTGCTCGGCGGTGCTGGTAACGATGCGCTCACCGGCGGCGCTGGCCGCGACATCCTGATCGGGGACTCGGGCCTCATCGTTGGCGCCGACGGTAGTGACGCCGCGGATGACATCTTCACCGACGCGGTTGGCACGGGCGGCGCGGACGTGCTGTTCGGCAACGATGGCAACGACGTGCTCCTCGGCGGCGACGAGTCGGATCTCCTCGACGCGGGCGCTGGCGACGACGTGTTGGCGGGCGATCACGCCGTCCTCGTGCGCAACGCTCAGGAAGCACTGATCACTCTCGATAGCCTCGAGATCGCGAGCGGCGGCAGCGACGTTCTCACCGGGGGCAGCGGTAACGATGCACTTGTCGGCGGTGCCGGCGACGACGAACTCATCGCTGGTGAGGGGGCAGATATCCTCCTTGGTGATGCCGGCCGCATCACCTACGACGGCCTGGGCACGGTACTGCGGGTGGAGAGCCTTGAGGCGGCGATCGGGGGTACGGACACGCTGGACGGCGGCGAGGACGACGACATTCTCATCGGCGGTGCCGCTGCGGATCTGCTGAGGGCCGGCGCCGGCAACGACATCGCTTTCGGCGACGCTGGAACGGTGGTTGGTGCCGACGGCAGCGACCTTGCGAACGACGCCTCAACCACCTTCACCGGTACCGGCGGCGATGATGTGCTGTTGGGCGATGCGGGCACGGATCTGCTGTTCGGTGGAGACGGTGTCGACGACCTTGCGGGCGGTACCGAAGGCGATGTCCTGGTGGGCGATCACGGTGCCGTGACGCGCGGCGCTGACCTCGCGATCACCGACGTGACGAGCAGCGACACCACCGCGGGCGCAGACGACACGCTGCGCGGTGAAGACGGCGATGACGTGCTGCTGGGCGGCGCAGGCGACGACTTCCTGTCGGGCGGGCTGGGCGCGGACACGCTGGCAGGCGACAACGTCGTTGTCCTGCTCAACGGTACCAGTCTCCGGGTGCGGGTGGAGAGCCTCGATACGGGCATCGGTGGCGATGACACGCTCGAAGGTGACGCGGGTGACGACGTGCTGCTCGGCGGCGCCGGGAGCGACACGCTCACGGCTGGCAGTGGCGTCGACGTGCTCCTCGGCGACGCGGGACGGATCCTGTACGACGGTATTGGTACCGTGCTGCGGGTGGAGAGCCTGGATGCGGCGACCGGCGGTACGGACACGCTGGATGGCGGCGAGGATGACGACATCCTCCTCGGCGGCGCTGATGCGGACGTACTCACGGCCGGCGGAGGCGATGACATCGTCTTCGGCGATGCGGGCACGGTGGTGGGCGCCGACGGCAGTGAGCTTGCCGATGACGTGTTCACGAGCTTCGTAGGTACGGGCGGGGACGACATCCTGTTCGGCGATGCAGGGGCGGACCTGCTGTTCGGTGGCGATGGCGCGGATGACATCACGGCCGGCACGGAAGGCGATGTCCTACTGGGCGATCACGGTCTCGTTGTGCGAGACGACAACCAGATCATCCGACAGGTCACGAGCACGGATACTGGCTCGGGCGGCGCCGACACCCTTCGCGGTGAAGCGGGCGATGACGTGGTGATCGGCGGTCCCGGCGCTGACTTCCTGTCCGGTTCCCTCGGCGACGACATCCTGCTCGGCGACAGCGGCATCGTGCTGCTGAGCGGCACCAGCCTGCGCCTCCGGGTCGAGAGCGTGGATGCCGCCACAGGCGGTGTCGACACGCTCGACAGTGCCGAGGGCGACGACATCCTGCTCGGCGGCGCGGCAGCCGATGTGATCAGCGCGGGTGCGGGCGATGACGTCGTGTTCGGTGATGCAGGCACGGTAGTGGGTGCAGACGGCAGCGATCTTGCCGATGAC
Organism: Pseudomonadota bacterium; assembly: GCA_039815145.1. NCBI lineage: Bacteria > Pseudomonadati > Pseudomonadota > Pseudomonadota bacterium. The sequence goes on along the minus strand of JBCBZW010000097.1, from coordinate 14,962 downwards.
GCGTTCACGACCTTCGTAGGTACGGGGGGCGATGACGTCTTGCTCGGCGATGCTGGGACAGATCTGCTGTTCGGCGGTGACGGCGCGGACGACATCACGGGGGGCACCGAGGGCGACGTGCTGCTGGGCGACCACGGCGCGGTGACGCGCGGTGGCGATCTTGGCATCGAGGCGGTGACCAGCGCAGATGCCGCAGCCGGCGGTGCCGACGCACTGCGCGGCGAGGATGGCGACGATGTGCTGCTTGGCGGCGCTGCTGCCGACTACCTCTCGGGTGCGCTCGGCGACGACACCTTGCTCGGCGATAGCGGCACGTTGCTGCTCAACGGCACGAGCCTGCGCATCCGCGTCGAGACCCTGGATGCGGCCGTTGGCGGTGACGATACGCTGGAAGGCGATGCGGGCGAGGACGTTCTCATGGGCGGCGCCGGCGGCGACACGATAGGCGGCGGCGCGGGCGACGATGTCGCGCTCGGTGATGCGGGGGTAGTCCACTTCGAGAATGGTTCGCCACGGCCCAACGCCATCCTCACGTCCCTCGCGGCCGTGGGCACCGGGGGTGACGATGCGATCACCGGTGACCAGGGTGCGGACATCCTGCTCGGCGGCGACGGCGCCGACACCCTCGATGGCGGCACCGAAGGCGATGTCCTGGTGGGCGATCACGCCGATGTGGAGCGCGATGACATGCTCGTCGTCACCTCGGTGGCCACCGCTGACGGCGGCGACGACGAGATCACCGGCGATGCGGGCGAGGATCTGCTCATCGGCGGGGCGGGCAATGACACGCTGAGCGGTGGCTTCGACGCGGACTTCCTGCTGGGGGATGCAGCCCTCGTCATCCGCGACGGCAGCCTGGCTCGTCACGAGACCATCGATGTGACCGTTGGCGGTGATGATCTTCTGATCGGCGATGGCGGAGACGATTACCTGATCGGTGCGATAGGTAACGATCGTCTGTACGGAGGATCGCTCGACGGGGTAGTCACGGGAAGCGATCGCGACGTGCTGTTCGGCGATATCGCCAATGTGGACACGGCCGATGGCCAGGCCGACGTGCTGAGCACCCGCGAGCCCGCCCTCGGCGGTGACGATGAGATCCACGGCAATGAGGACGCCGATCTGATCTTCGGCGGCTTCGGGCAGGACCTCATCAGCGGGGATGGGGGTGACGATGTCATCCTCGGCGACAATGGCTCCATCGAACTCGCGGGCGCCGTGGCAACGCGGGTGGTTACCTCCGATGCCGATGGCACGACTGGCGCGAGCGATGTGATCAGCGCGGGCGAGGGCGATGACATCGTGCTGGCGGGCATGGGCGGCGACACGATCGATGTGGCCGGTGGCGATGACCTGGTGATCGCGGATAACGGTGAGGTGCGGCGTGACGCCGCTGGCGTGCTGCTCGCCGTCGACGCCACCAACCTCGACCAGGGTGGCGGCGATACGGTCGTGGCCAACGATGGGCGATTGACCGCGATCCTGGGCTTCGGTGATGACACCCTCAACGCGATCGATGGCACCCACACGGTCTTCGGCGACTTCGGCCGCCTCACCTACACCAACGGTGTGCTGACCGAGGCACGCTCCTTCGATACGGCCGAGAGTTCGGCTGGGGCGGACACGATCAATGTGGGCCAGTCGAACTCGATCATCGTCGGTGGTGCCTTCGGCGATTTGATCACCCAGGACGGCGGCGAATCACTCATCCTGGGCGATAGCGGAATGGTGACTTGGGACGAGGCTGGAGTGCTCATCCGCATCGTCACCGACGAGGATCTTGCCGGCGCGGCCGACCGGGTGGATCTGCGCGATGGGTCCGGCGTCACCCTGCTCGGTGAAGGGGCGGATATCCTGACCGCTCGCGACGGTGAGCGTGTGGTCATCGGCGACGGCGGGGAGATCGACTATGCGAACGGGATCATCGTGCGCATCGCGTCGACCGACACGGACGAGAGGAGCGGCGGCGCGGATAGTGTGAGCCTGGGCGACGGTGACGCGGTCGTGGTCGGTGGTGTGGCCGGCGATCGGCTCACCCAGGGCGACGGCGACGCCATCATCCTCGGCGACGGCGGCTTCATGCAGTTCAACACCCTGGGCGAGCTGTCCTCCATCAACACGGACGCCACGCAGCCCGGGGGTGATGACGAGGCTATCGTGGGTGACGGCAACCACGTGATCCTGCTCGGCTTGGGCGAGGATGTCGCCACCGCAGGCGACGGCATCAACCTCGTGGTCGGCGACAACGCGGCCGTGGAATTCAACAACGGCATCGTCAGCTTCGTGCTGACCACCGATTTGTCCGACGAACGGGGCGGCGTCGACCGGCTGATCGTCGGCGATGGCGAGAGCATCGTCTTCGGGGGTGTCGCGGGCGATGTGATCGAGGCAGGCGACGGCAGCCACGTGCTCTTCGGCGACGGTGGCGAGGCATCGTTCATCGCCGATCCGCAGCCCGGCGAGGACGGCGAACTGCAGCTCAATGCGCTGGCCAACTTCCAGGTGGGGATTCTCGCCTTCGGTAGCAGCGAGCGCTCCATGCCTGGCCTTGGGGGTAACGATGCGATCACCGCCGGCGATGGTGGCAGCGTACTCATCGGCGGTGCGGGCAGCGACACCCTGACCTCCGGCGCCGGCAGCGACATCGTGATCGGTGATGGTGCGCAGGCACAGTTCGTCGATGGCGCGACGGGTGAGCTACGCACCACTGACACGGATGAGCGCTGGGCGGGCGATGACACGATCGTCACCGGCGAGGGCGACGATGCGGTTGCGGGCGGCCTCGGCAGTGACACGATCGATGTGGGCGCCGGTCGCGACGCGGTGGTTGGCGATGAGGGTGAATTCTTCTTCGTGGCCGATGAGGAAGGTGACCCCCGCACCCTGGACATCGTGCGTAGCGGTGACCCGCTGCTAGGCGGTGATGACACGATGGTCAGTACGGCGGGCGACGATATCTTCATCGGCGGGGCCGGCGCTGACACGGCGAGCACCGGCGAGGGTGACGACACGCTCATCGGCGATGGCGGTCAGGTGACACGCCTCGGCGAGCGCTTCGTGGCGGAGACCATCGACCCCCTGACCGGTGGAGACGACTCCCTGGACTCCGGTCCTGGCCAGGACATTTTGATCGGTGGGTTCGGCAGTGACTTCTTCGTGGGCGAACTCGGCACCGACATCATCATCGGCGAGTACGCGCGCTTCATCGGTACCAGTCAGTTGGGGGATTCTCTGGTCACCCTTGCCCCGGATGTCCTCGATCTGGCCTCCAACCAGATTCTCACGCTTTACGACTCGCTCTTCGGCGAGCTGGATGAGGTACAGGTGCGAACGACCGTGGCAGTGGAGGACCTCATCGTGGCGGTCAAGCGACCTCAGGCGCCGGACAGCGTGCCCCATGGTGTCCAGGTGGTCGAGGACGCCAGTCTGCTCGAGCGCCTGACGGGCCAGAGCGGTTCGAGCAATGTCCGGCCCCCGCCGCCTGCGCCAATACCCGATCCACCGGCCGACGCCGACGAATCACCGCAGGCGCCGGGTGTTCCGGACGCGGCGCCGGCACCGGCGGGCGGCGCCAGCCCGGGACTAGACGACGGGCGCGAGGGTGGGGACGCGCGCTTGGATGAGCAGGCGGCCTCCGTAGCCTTCTGGGAGCAGCCCGTGGATACGCGAGGGGCAGGTGCTGCGGCCGCTATCGGCGCCGTGGCATGGCGAGTTCGCGAGCGCGCTCCCCGCAGGGCCGGTGAACCGATAAACTGGGCTTGAGCGGTGTTGTGGGGTGAGCGAAGTCGCCCTGTCTTTACCTAATAACCACTAAAGGAAGAGCACGTGTCATCGAAGGAACCGACTGCCAAGCCCAGCCTCGAGGGTCGTACGATCAAGTGGGATGATGGCGACATGGATACCTCCTACGCCAACATCTGCAACATCTCGAGCACGCGCGAGGAGATCACGCTACTGTTCGGCACCAACCTGACCTGGCAGCCGTCGCAGAAGGAAGTCACGGTGCAGCTGTCTAATCGCATCGTCATGAACCCCTATGTGGCCAAGCGCCTGCTGCTGATGCTCGATGCGACGATCAAGAACTTCGAGGCTACCGTCGGCGAGTTGAAGATCGAGACGAAGCCGGCCAAGGGATGATGGGAGGGGTAGCCCCACGGCCCCCGTAACCCTCTATGGATTCGCTTCCGCCGGATGAGCCTCGTTGGCGCGCCCTCGGTGCCGCCACCGATATGCGTGGCGCCGCTTCCGCATGGCTTGCCCTTCAGAGCGATCGCCTTGGCGATGTCATCGACGCCGTTGTGGTGATCCGTGAGGCGGACGGCATGCTCACGCGCGTCGCCTCTGTGCCCGAGCGCGGCAGCACGCCGCAAGCGCTGCGCGACCTGCTCGAACGTGCCGTCGCCGAGCGGGCCGGGCAGGTGGACGCGGGCGGCGATGGCACCGATACCGCCGCCCCCTTGCTCTGGGCTGGCGAGTTGGTTGGCGCCGTGGCCTTTCGCGTGCGTCGGCGGGGCGATGCATCCCACTCGCTCGTCCGTGAGCTGCGCTGGGGCAGTGGCTGGCTACTGGCGCGGCTGGTGCAGCTCTCGGCGGACGGGTATCGCCAGCGAAGCGAAGAGGCAGCCGAGGTAGCCGAGACGCTCGCGGGCATTCATGCGGCGGACTCGATCAGCGACGGGGCTCGCTCGCTCGCCACACGCCTCGCTGCACGCTTGCGCTGTGATCGTGTGTCCGTGGGGCGCTATGTGCGCGGCCGCTCGGCTCTGCAGGTGGTTTCCCACATGGCGATCGACGCGAAGCGCATGAACCTCGTGCGCAGCATCGAGCAGTTGATGGACGAGACCATCGATCAGGGTGCGAGCGTGCTCGCGCCTGCGGGCATCGAAGAGGTCCCGCCGCTGGTTCGCCGCGAGCACCAGCGGCATCTGCGCGAGCACGATGTGGATACCGCCTTGACCGTCGTGTTGCCGAACGGTTCAGGGGATGATCGGGCCTGGGGTGCGCTCTGCCTGGAGCGAGGGGCCGGTACCCCCTTCAGCCCCGAGGAGTGCGAAGCCGTCGAACAGATCGCGCGCGTCAGCGGACCGGTGTTGGCCGTCCGGGAACGCGATGAGCGCTGGATAGGTGCAAAGCTCGGGGCAGCCTTCGTCCATCAGTTGGGGCGGCTCATCGGACCAGGCCACCTCGGCCTCAAGGGCGCCACGCTTGCGCTGATGGTGCTGATCGCAGCGGCCTGGTGGGTGCGCGGTGACTTCCGCGTGACCGCCGACGCCCGGCTGCAGGGGGCGATCACACGCACGGTGGCAGCGCCTATCGATGGTTTCCTGCGCGAGGCTCCGGTACGCGCTGGCGATCGCGTCAATCGCGGCGATCTCCTAGGCCAGTTGGACGAGCGCGATCTGCGCCTCGAGCGCCTCGCCCAAACAAGTCGCCGTTCCCAACTGGGCTTGCAACTGCAGGACGCGCAGGCGCGTGGTGAGCGGGCCGAAGCGAGCGTGCTCGCGGCGCAGATCGAGCAGGTGGAAGCGGAGGTTGCCTTGCTCGATGAGCAGATATCGCGCATGCGCATCGCGGCGCCCTTCGATGGCCTGGTGATCAGTGGCGACCTGACGCAGTCATTAGGCGCGTCGGTTGCTCGAGGGCAGGTGCTGTTCGAGATCACTCCCCTGGAAGGCTATCGGGTGCAGATCGAGGTCGACGACAAGGACATCGAGCACCTGGCGATCGGTCAGCAGGGGGAACTCGTTCTCGCCTCCCTGCCCAATCAGCGCTTCGATATCCAGGTGGTACGGCTAACCCCCTCGTCCAGGGCGCAGGACGGGCGCAACGTCTTTACGGTCGAGGCTCAGGTGGCAGCGACCGACGAACGCCTTCGCCCGGGAATGGCGGGAGTGGCTAAGGTCTCGATCGGCGAGCGCAGGGTGGTGTGGCTGTGGACCCGCACGTTCATCGATTGGCTCGCCCTCACCTGGTGGCGTCTGGCCCCATGATCAGCGACGGGACACCGTTGCCTGTGCCTGGGCGTAGTGCCCTGTCGGCGGGCGATGCCACCACAACACTGACCGCTGCGTGGCACGCAGCGGCGGGCCTGCGGCCGCGCCTTCGCGAGCACGTCGAGATCCATCGCCACCGCTATCGCGGTGAGCGCTGGTACGTACTCCAGGATCACGCGAGCGGGAAGTTCTCCCGCTTTACCGCACCGGCCTACTACCTCATCGCTCTGATGGATGGCGAGCGCACGTTGGCAGAGATCTGGGAGGAGGCTCGCGAGGCCTTTGGCGAGGAGGCGCCGACCCAGGAGCAGCTGATGAGTCTGCTGACCCAACTGCACGGCAGCGATGTCTTGCTCACCGACGAAGTGCCCGATGCGGGGGAGTTGGCGCGTCGTAGCGCACGCCTTCTGCGCCAGCAGCGCGTCGCCCGCTTTCGCACGCCGCTCGCGATTCGCGTGCCGCTCATCGACCCGGAATGGCTGCTTACACAGATGGCTGGTGTCGCCCGCTGGTTGTTCTCCTGGCCGGGCTTGTGCCTGTGGCTGGCTGTGGTGTCGTCGGCGGCGCTGCAGGTAGGCGTGCACTGGGATGCGCTCACCGGCAACCTGGCGGACCGCGTGCTCAGCCCCGACAACCTGATCATGCTGCTGTTCGTCTTCCCCTTGGTGAAGGTGCTGCACGAGATCGGCCACGGGCTGGCGGTGAAGCGCTGGGGTGGCGAAGTGCATGAGATGGGCGTGATGTTGCTGGTGTTCGTGCCGGTGCCCTACGTCGATGCCTCCGCGAGTTCCGCCCTGCGCAGCCGCGGGCAGCGCATGGTGGTGGGGGCCGCAGGGATGATCGTCGAGGTGTTCATCGCCGCCGTGGCCTTTCACCTGTGGGTGCAGGCAGAGGAGGGGGTGGTGCGTGCCATCGCCTTCAACGTGATGTTCATCGCCGGCGTATCGACCGTGCTGTTCAACGGCAATCCCCTCCTGCGCTTCGACGGCTACTACATCCTCATGGATGCCCTGGAGATCCCCAACCTCGGCTCGCGCGCCAACCGCCAGATCGGCTATCTCGTGCGCCGCCACTTCCTGCGCCAGGAGGGCTTACGTCCGGTCACCCGCGACGCGGGGGAGGGCGTCTGGCTGGCTACCTACGGCGTGCTGGCCTTCGCCTACCGACTGTTCGTGATGACCATGATCGTGCTGTTCATCGCCGGGCAGTACTTCGTGTTCGGCGTGGTGCTCGCGCTGTGGGTGCTGGCCAACGCTGTGGTGCTACCGATGCTCAAACACACCTCGACCCTGCTCTTCGACCCCTCGCTGATCGGTCAGCGGGGCGCTGCCATCGGCCGCACGGGCGTGGCGATCTTGATTGTCTGTGCTGCGGTAATCGCGGTGCCTTTGCCGGAGCATACGACGGCGCAAGGGGTCGTCCTGCCGCCGGACGAGGCCGTGCTCTACGCGACCGGCGGTGGCGTGGTGGATGAGGTGCTCGCTGAGGTGGCGAGCACCGTGGAGGAAGGGGATGTGCTGCTACGTCTGAGTGATCCGGTGCTGGAGGCGCAGGTGCGCGCCTACGAGGCGGAGGTGCGTGAAGCGCGGGCGCGCCTGCTCGCGGCCAGGGCGAGTGATCGGGTGCTCGCCGCCTCGGTCACCGAACGACTGGAGCTGGCCCGATCGCGGCTGGAAGACGCGCGCACCCGCCTGGCAGGCCTTACGATCCGAGCCCATCGCGGGGGACGCTTCCTGCTGGCCCAGGCGCCGTTGGACATACCTGGCAGCTACGTGCAGCGGGGCGATGCGTTGGGTTGGATCCTCGCCAGACCGCCCCAGCGGGTGCGTGCCGCCGTGCCCATGGAGCGCGCGGATCGCGTGAGCAATGACTCCCGATCGGTAGAGGTTCTCATTACCTCGAAGCGCGCGACACCTCAGGCAGGCAAACTGATTCGTGAGGTGCCCGCAGCCACCTTCCAGCTGCCCGCGGCGGCCCTGGGCCGAGAGGGCGGAGGACCGTTCGCGCTGGATCCTACAGCCCAGCAGCCTGGAACCACCGTGCAGCCCCTGTTCGAGATCGATGTGGAACTGAGCGAAGCGCTCGCCTACGAGCGCCTCGGGCAGCGTGCCTACCTGAAGTTCCGCCATTCCTGGAGTCCGTTGATCCAGCGCTGGTCGCGTCAGCTGCGTCAGCTGTTCCTGCGCCGCTTCGATCTGTGAGTGTGCCGGTGATGCTCACCTCGTTGCTGCCAACCCTGCCGTCCAGGCGACTGCCTGAGATCGTCGGTATCGACGGCTGGGTAGCCCAGAGCGCGCTGGCACTGCGCCTGGACCTGCTGCAGGCCCGCCTCGCCCGGTCGGCTCCCCCACAGCCCGCGCTGGCGCGTGCGGCAGAAGTATTCTCGGCGGCAAGCGGTCAGAGGGTCGATCCACGTCGGGGTGCTCACTTAGCGCATTTGATCGCCGGTGGGTTGGTGGAGTCGCGTACCTTCGAGGAACGCGATGCGCTGTTGGCGGCCACACTGGCGGCAGCGAGCGTCAACGACGAGCCCGTCCACCTTGCGTGGCCCTCGACCGCTGGCGGGGAAGCGAACATCGAACGTGTCTGCGCATCGGCCGGACTCGAGGGACGATGGGAACTCGTCGGTCCGCAGACGACGAAGGTGCCGCGCGCCCCTGTGCTCGTGGGGACGCCGGAGGCCTTGGCACTGCTGGCCATGCACGGTGGCGACCAGGAGCGCGCGAGCTTTTCGAGGACGCGTCTGATCGCCGCGGATGCGGACGGTCCCTATCTGAGTCAGGGTCTGCGGCGCGTGTTGCTGCAGGCGGTGGTGGACCGGCCTGAACTGCTGCGGCGAGTCCACGATGCCGTGACCGTCGCCAGCGCCTTGGACACCCCTGTGCACTACCAGTGCACGGCACAGGGTGTGGTTCTGACCGATGCGGGCCGCGCACACATCGGTGCAGTGGTGCCTTCGCTGGACCGCTGGTGGGCGGGGCCGAATCGTCGCGAGGAGTTGATCTGCCTGACCCTGAGCGCTCGGGAACTGCTGAGCGAGGGCCAGCACTACGGGTTTGATGATGGGAGGGTGGTGGTCGACGCGGCCCGTCTCCCCGGACAACTCCCCCAGCGCGCGGGCGATATCGATCTCGCCCTGGTCCTGCAGCGTTGGCATCGCCTGTCCCCGCCGCCGATGCGCGTCAACGCTCGGGAGACGACGCTGCTTGAGGCTGCTCGGCGCTACGGTGCGATCTGCGGGACCGTGCGCCCGGCCAGCCGGGCGGTCGGTGCGGCCCGACGGTTGCTGGGGCTTGGCATCGCCGATGCCACGCGCGGCCTTGCCCTACGCCTAGGCCATGAGATTTTCGACAGTCGCGCCCAGATGGTGTCGTGGGTGTGCGCGAACGCCGGCGGGCGTGCTGTGATCGTCGATCACGAGGATGACCGGGTTGTGTTCGAGGGGCAGGACGCCGCGCAAAGCGTGCGCTTGACCACCAGTCGGGCGCTGCTCCAGGGCGAACTGCCGCCCGGCTCGGTACTATGGGTGGCAGGACCCTCCGCGGCGGGCGAGCGCCGAATCCTCCGCGCGATGCTGAGCCATCGAGGCTACGATACGCAGGATGTGCTGTCTCGTGAGCATCGGGTGGTTGAGCAGCATCTGGAGGTCGAACAACGGCTGCCCTCGGCACGAGCCTTGCATCGCGCGATGCGCCGCCAGGAGCGCCTCGAAAGCGCTTCCCGCCTGGTACTGTTTCGCAACTCCATTACGGGTAAGGACCGCTATGCGTTCATCGGAGAGGACCGTGGTATTGCCTAGGGCAGGAGCCACGGGGTTGGGGCTGTTCCTTGCCCTATCGGCATGTGGCGTGGAGGCCGCCGAGTTCGATTGCTTGCTGCAACCGAGCCGAACGGTAGAGCTAGGTACCAGTGTCAACGGTGTCATCGCGAAGTACTTCGTCGATCGCGGCGATCGCGTGCGCTCGGGCGATCCCGTGGCGCAGTTGGAGGCAAGCTCCCAGCAGGCGGCGGTGGAGCTCGCGCGTGCGCGGGCCGAATTCGGCAAACGCAAGGTGGCGCGCAATCAGGATCTCTACCGCGACGATCTGCTGTCGATTCACGACAAGGACGAGGTGGAGACCGAGAGCCTGATCGCCGAACTTGAACTCAATCAGGCCAGTGTGGAGCTCTCCCTGCGAACGATCCGCAGTCCTGTCGACGGTGTGGTGATGGAGCGCCAGCTGGACGCGGGGGAGTTGGTCCGCGACGGGGTGATCGCTACGCTGGCGCGGGTCGACCCCCTGCATGTAGAGGTTGTGGTGCCCGTGGCCTACATCGGTCAGGTGGAGGTTGGCGAGAAAGCTCTGGTGAGACCCGAAGCCCCTCTGGGCGGTGAGTACGAGGCAACGGTGACCGTGGTCGACTCCGTCGTAGATGCTGCCAGTGGTACCTATGGTGTGCGCCTGCGTCTGGCGAACAAGGGGGCGAAGGTGCCGGCGGGCATTCGCTGCCGGGTGGCGTTCGCCGACTACGCCACACCATAGAATCCATCAGCCTGCACCTCGGCCCTTCCTGTTGAGGTCATCGCCTAGGTCGATGATCTGCCACGGGAAATCGACTACCGCAAGGCAACGGTACGTCCGCAGCTTCGCGCCAGTCAGCCTTGCGGTCGTAACGCCGTTCCCCGCGTACAGAGCTTAGCCGCCTCGTGCGGAGCTTCCCTGAGCCAAGGATCTGTTGTTAGTGCTCCTATTCCCCCTAGACTGTGAGCAAGAAGCCCTCCACCCGCAAGGCCGAGTCATGCGCTCTCAACAACGTGCTTCGGCCCTCGCCACGCTCATGCTCGTGGCCGCCGCGGGTGCGCCCTGCAACGAGGTTGATTCCGCGCCACTGTTCGACTTGGGCGAGCGCTACTTTGAGTCGTTCCAAGAGCTCGAGCCCGTGCAGCCGAACGCCATCGTCCTCGACATTCAACAGGATGCGCAGGGGTTCATCTGGCTCGCCACGACGAAAGCACTGCTTCGCTACGATGGCTACGATTTCAAGGAGTACGTCAACGACGAGTCCGATCCGGGCAGCATCTCCGGCAACTTCGTTCAGGCCATTCGCTTTGTGGGCGATCATATGTGGGTGGGCACCTACTCCGATGGTGTCTCCGTCTACGATCCTATGACGGACCGGTTCACACGACTCCAACACGATCCGTCCGATCTCGCGTCCCTACTCAGCAACGACGTTCGCGCGCTCAGCGGCACGGACGAAATCGTTGTGATCGCCACGCGTTCGGGTATCAACCTGTTCGACGTCGCCACGGGGCAGCTGAGCACACTGGGGCACGTCGAGGGCTGCGCCGAGATGCTGGCACTGGGTAAGCTCACCGCGCTTGCGATCGATGGGAAGGCGCTGTTCATCGGATCCTCCCACGGCGTGTGCCAGCTCAGCATTACCTCGCAGGCGTTGACGGACGAGCGCCTCGTGGGCGAGCGGCTAGCCGCGCTCGATGAGCAGAAGGTGTTCAACCTCGACATCATGCCCGATGGCACGGTGTGGGTTGCCACTTCGGACAACGGGGTTGCGGTGCTAGACCGTGGCTCGCAACTGGTCCGCTGGATACCGGTCGATGAGCACTCCGCCGCCGCCCTTCACCATCCCTGGGTGGACGACACCACCCTGATCGACGGGCGCGTCTGGGTAGCCACCGCAGGAGGGGGGATCGCGATCGTCAATCCGCAGACCCTCGTCGTGGAAGAACACATCGTCTCGCAGCTTGCCAACCCCAGCGGACTGTCCAGCGATGATGTCAGCGCCATCTTCGTGAACGAGACGGGGATCGTCTGGATCGGGACCTACGGCCGCGGCATGAACCGCTACAACCCCGCGTCTCGTCCGTTCCGGATCCTGCGCCAGAACCCCCTGGACCCCGCGACGCTGGCCGACCCAGACATCCGCTCCGTGCTGCAACTACGTGATGGCGACCTCTGGCTTGGGACGCTGACCAGTGGTGTGCAGGTGGTGAGGAGTGGAGTGGGGTTGGTGAAGACCTATGCGCCGACGCCGGGCGAGCCGGGTGCCTTGCAAAACGGCTACGTGACCGCCCTCGCCCAACTGCCTAACGGAGACCTATGGCTCGGAACCGGGCAGTCCGGGGTGTATCGCTACAACGCGTCTAGTGATGACTTTACGCAATACACTCGCGCCCACGGGTTGGCTGACGATGCGGTAAGAGTGCTCTACGCTGCGGACGATGCAACGCTGTGGGTGGGCACGGAAGCGGGCCTCTCGCGCTATGACCCGTCAGCAGACGCGTTCGTTGCCGTTGATGCTGCCGGGCAATCGAGTCTGCCCTTCGATCGCGCCGTATGGAGTATCGTCGCGCATAGGGGCCAGCTTTGGGTGGGTACCAACCGTGGATTGTTTTTGCTCGCGCAGGGGGCGAGCGAACTGGTCCAGATCACATCGGACCCTGCAAAGCCGCTCACCGACAACTTCATCAAGGGGCTGTTCATCGACTCGCAAGAGCGCCTATGGGTGGTGACGGCGCAGGGCACCGACATCCTCACCGCCTTCAAGGACAGCGCGGCGAGCTTCCAATCCGTGGAGGCGCTGTTGGGCAACACGATCTCCTTGCAGGCCAGCAATCTCGAGGAAGACCTCTTGGGGCGCATCTGGGCTCAAGCCGCTGTTATCGACCCGAGCGAGTGGAGCTACTCTGTCGTTCGCCGCAGCGCCGGCTGGGACAACGGCGGTCAGTGGGCGGGAAGCCATGCGCGCAGTGACGACGGCACGCTCCTTTTCGGCGGCATGCGGGGATTGCTGATGGTGCGCCCGGAGCAATACCGGCCACGTCATTACGAGCCTACGCTGACGATCACTGGCGCTCAGGTCGATTCACGCCCCGTATCGCCGGACCGGCTGGCTCCCCTGTCGTTAGAGCCCTCCGCCAAGAGTTTCACCGTAGAATTCTCATCGCTCAACTACTCGGGGTCCGAGCCCGTGCGCTACGAGTACATGCTCGAGGGCTACGACGATCGTTGGATCTCTACCACGGCGAAGAATCGTCGCGCCACCTATTCGCGCCTCGCGCCCGGCGCCTATCGGCTCAGGATTCGTGCAACGAACCGAGCGGGAAGCGTGAGTGAGGCCGCCGTTGCGGTGAAGCAGTTTCCCGCCTGGTATGAGACCACGCCGTTCAGGGCGCTCGTCGTGCTTCTCGCGCTCGGACTGCTCTACCTGCTTTATCGCGCACGGGTAGCGCACCTGGAACGGCAAAAGCGCGCGCTAGACCAACTTGTGGAGGAGCGTACCCGGAACATTCGCCAGCTGGCGCAGGCAGGTAAGGACATCGCCTCCTCCCTCGACCTCGAAGAGGTGCTGCACGCGGTCTACACCCGTGTGGGTGAGTTCATGGATACCACCGTGTTCGTCATCGGGTCGATGAAAGATGACGAGCGCAGCGTGTCTACGCTGTTGCACTACGAGGAAGGTAAGCAAGCGCGGGAGTTCAGCATCGACTTGTCGGACGGACAGAGTCCAGCGGCCTGGTGTATCAGCAACCGGCAGGCGTTGATCGTCTCCGATGAGGAGGAGCTGAGAGTGGCGTCGCAGGAACTGCGCTTCATTGATCGCCCGCAGGCAGTGCAGTCAGCCGTCTTCTATCCGCTTATGTCGGGCGATAGGATCCGGGGCTTTTTGAGTTTGCAGAGCTACAAGCGATCAGCTTACGGGGCGAATGAGCTCGAGATGCTGAAGACGATCGCCACGTATGCAGCGGTGGCGATCGAGAACGCGGAATCGCACAGTCAGTTGAACCGGGCAAGAGCGGAAATGGAGCGGGCGAGCCTAAAGGACCAGTTGACGGGGCTGCACAACAGGCGTTTCCTCGACAATTTCCTGCCCAGCGAGGTCAGCCGTTTGCGCCGCTTGGTGGCAGAGGGCAGCCGCGAGCGCCTTGGCCTGTTACTGATAGATGTAGACCACTTCAAAAAGGTCAACGACACCTATGGCCATCATGCTGGCGACAAGGTGCTCGTGCAGCTGGCGCAGATGCTAAGAGCGATTATCCGCGATAGCGACTGGGCAGTGCGTCTCGGCGGTGAGGAGTTCCTGGTGCTGGCGAGGGTGACCGCCCACAGCCAGCTACTTCAGTTGGCTGAGCGTGTTCGTGTCGGGGTCGAAACCCATCGTTTCGAGCTCAAGGAGCACGGAACCATCCGCAACACCTGTTCCATCGGCGTGAGTCAGTTCCCCTTCGTCGCGTCGTCACCTTCGGCCATGACGTGGGAGCAGTCACTGAACCTGGCGGACCGAGCCCTGTATCGTGCCAAGAGCAGCGGGCGCAACACGTGGATTGCCCTGTTGGAGAAGCAGGTTCGAGCGCCCGAGGTGGTGTACGAGGCGGCGATCACTGATCTGCAGGCGTTGGTGGATGGTGGGCAGATCACTCTGGAGAGCTCATCGAGCTTCAGGCCGCACGAGCCGGTGCCGACGTACTCTGTGGCGGACTAGGGCTCCTGGGCGGAGGCTGCCGTCGGCGCCTCGTCTTAGACGGCGCGAGCCAACTTCACCGCCGACGACGACCCCGTCCCCACCATCCAACACCACAGGCGCATCAAGGGCGAACGGCTAGGCCCGGCCAAGTCCGCCGCCTCATCGCGATGGTGAATCTCGTCCGCCTGACAGTGAACGAGCAGCTCGCGCAGGGCGCGCAAGTCCTGAGCCGCCTCGGCGGAGCACTCCGCGCTCGCCAGCATGGCGTCGATCTTATCCACCTGCTCCTGGTAGTGATGATCAACGAAGGTCTCCACCGCCTCGATGGTGGCGAACACCGCGCGCTTGCCGAACAGGGCAGGGAGCCAGCCGGTCAGAAAACCCGCGACATTCCAGATCGGCAGCAAGCGGCTGTGCAGCCGGTTGGGGAAGATCGCGGACACTAGCGCCAGGTGTTCCCGCTCGGTGGCGATGTGCCGCTCGGCGAAGGCGCGCACGTCGGG
>JBCBZW010000096.1 GCA_039815145.1 Pseudomonadota bacterium | reverse complement strand
GGGTGCTGTGGGGGATCGTGGGGTCGCGCCATGCGCGCTTCGCGAGCTTCCTGAAGGGGCCGGCGCACGTCCTGCGCTACGCCAGGACCCTGGGCCAGCGGGACAGCGCACCGAGCCCCGGCCACAACCCGCTCGGCGCCATGGCCATCCTGCTCATGCTGGGCATGTTGGCGGTGCAAGCCGCCACCGGGTTGTTCGCGAGCGACGAGCTCGCCTACTTCGGCCCGTGGAATGGCGCGATCCCGGCGGAGTGGGCGGAGACCCTCACCACCGTGCACAAGATCAACGGCCAACTGATCCCTTGGGTGATCGGCCTACACCTGCTCGCCATCAGCTGGTATGCCGCGCGCAAGCGACAGAATCTGATAGGTCCGATGATCACGGGGCGCAAGGCGGGGTCGCGGATTGCGCAAGCGGACGGAATCCCTAGCGATCGTACGGTCCTGGCCCTGGTGCTGGCGGCGCTGGTGGCTGGGGGCGTGTGGGCCGTGGTGGCCCTCGCACCGCCCCCGCCGATGCCGGATGGGCTGTTCTAAAGGCCTGTAACCGCTGAACGCCGTTACAGGCCATAGCGCCTACTCGGCTTTGTAGTTGTCGTGGCAGCCCTTGCAGGCCTGCCCCAGCTTGCTGAACGCGGCTTTGAAGCCCGCGAGGTCTGCCGGTGCATCGGAGAGCGCCAGGCTCGCCTCCTGCAAGGTGGCGATCTTGCTGCCGAAGTCGTCCCAGTTGGCCCAGATCTTATCCAGCGCATCGGTGGTCAGACCGTCGACGGCCGAGGTGTCGCGGGTGAAGGCCTCTTCCATCATCTGCGACATCTGGTTGATGCGGGTTGCACGCAAGGCCACCTCGTCGGCGTCGTACTCGGCCATACCGCGCGCCATGAACACCATCGGCCGCAGGTTGACGCCAACCACGCGCAACACCGCCTGACGGTACTCCACGGCCTTCTCATCCGCTTCCTCTGCGCTGGCTACGGTGGTCGACAGCCCGACGCAGGCGAGCACGGTGAATAGAAACGAGTACTTGACGATTCGCACGAGCAACCTCCCTTTCGATTGAGTCGTTGTGAGAGCGCCCGAGCTGGACGCCAGGGCTGAGGCTAGCACACGGACCGGCGCAGACAGCTCGCATCCACGTCATCCAGCGTACAAGCCCCAAGCAACGCCATGTCGCGCTGAAGTTCCGCCGCCATCAGGTCCAACGCGCGGGTCACACCCGCTTCGCCGCCAGCGGCAAGCCCGTACAGATAGGCACGCCCTGCCATGCACGCCGTCGCGCCGCAGGCCAGGGCTTTGAGCATGTGGGTGCCACGGCGGATGCCGCCGTCCAGGATGACCTCCACCTGATCGCCCACGGCATCGACCACCTCCCGCAGGCAATCCAGGGCGCCGGGGGCACCGTCCAGCTGGCGTCCCCCGTGGTTGGAGACGATCACCGCGCTGGCACCGATCTGCGCCGCACGTTTCGCATCGTCCGCGCTCAGGATGCCCTTGATGGCGAAGGGACCGCCCCACTCGGCGATCATCTGTTCAGCGTCTTCCCAGGTAACCGTGGGGTCGAACTGATCGTTGATGTACTGGGCGACCGAGGAGCCTTGCTGCTCCTTGAACTCGGCGCGATGGGCCACGTTGGCGAGTTCGAAGCCCGGGGAGCGCAGAAAGCCCCAGAGCCAGGAAGGCGAGGTGAGGATATCGAAGATGCCTTTCAGCCCGAGGCTCGGCGGCAACGCCATGCCCGTGCGCAGATCGCGCTCGCGGTTACCGGCCACAGGCACGTCCACCGTGAGGCACAGGGCCGTGTAGCCCGCCTCGCGGGCGCGGGTCATGAACTCACGGTTGAGGCCGCGGTCGCGCAGGATGTACAGCTGGTACATCTTCGGCCCGTCGTTGACCGCCGCGACGTCCTCGATCGATTTTGTGGCCACGGTGGAGAGCGAGTAGTACACGCCGGCGCGCGCGGCCGCACGGGCCACCGCCAGCTCGCCCTCGTGATGGAACAGGCAGGACATGCCGGTGGGCGCGAGCACCAGGGGCAGGGCGAGGTCAGCGCCGAGCACACGGCGACGCGTGTCGATCTGCTCCACGTTCACCAGGTAGCGCGGCACCAGCGTGAAGTCGTCGAAGGCTTCCGTGTTGCGCCTCATGGTGCCTTCGTCGTCGGCGCCGCCATCGATGTAATGGAACATGGGCGCGGGAATGCGGCGCTGGGCGCGTCGGCGCAGGTCCGCGATGTTGTGGCAACGTTGGATCGACATGGGCCGATGGTAGCTGACACGCGCTGAGCGTGCGCCCTCGTGGGCGCTGGGAACTTTTCCCGTCGATGCGGGTCCTGCCGGTCGCGGTTTGAATGCGGCCGACCCGCCCGGCAGAATCCCGTACACGATGCGCGATCAACGCGCTTGAGGCGCCGCCCATCAGGCGGGCGCCGACAAGGTTTTTTACATCGAAGGGAAGTGTCTACCGTATGCAGAACTCTACAATTTCCTCCGCTCATCGCCTGCTCGCCATGCTCGCCGTCGCGATGCTGGCCCACGGCGCGGCCCATGCTCACGGCCCCACGCGCCAGAAGGTGAGCGAGTCCGTCGAGATCGACGCGCCCCCCGCGGCTGTGTGGGCCGTGGCTGGCGATTTCCAATCCGCCGATACGTGGCTGCCGATGGTCGACAGCAGCACGGGCGAAGGCGGCAATGAGGAAGGCGCCACGCGTACGCTGGTCGTGGGCGGCGGCGCTGGCGAGGTCAACGAGGTGCTCAAGCGCTACGATGGCGAGCGCATGATCCTCAGCTACCGAATCCCCCAAGCTACGCACGACGTTAACGTGCTGCCGGTGAGCAACTACTCCTCCACCCTGTCCGTGCGCGCCAACGACGCCGGCGGCAGCACGGTGACCTGGCGCGGCGCGTTCTACCGCGGTTTCATGAACAACGATCCGCCGGAGAATCTGAACGACGAAGCGGCGGTGAAGGCGGTCTCGGGCCTCTACCAGGCCGGGCTCGCGGGCCTTAAGGAATACGTGGAATCACAGCGCTGACCGCCAAGCGCGGCGGGCCGGACGTCGCCCTGCGCGGCGCCGGCCTCGCCTACTGCCTGCTCCTCGCGTGCGGCGCCGCCGCCGCGCAGGAGCATGGGCCGCGCGCCTTCATCACCAACCAGAGCGGGGACAGCGTCAGCGTCATCGACACGATGACGGGCGACAGCCTGAACACCCTGCCTGTCCCCGGCAAACCCGCCGGCGTCGCCGTCAACCACGATGGCTCCTCCGTCTACGTCACCAGCACCGAAGGCGTCGCCCTCTCGCGTATCGACGCCCACGCGCTGACCGTCGACGCACGCACGACGCTCGGCAGCGGCCCGCTGGCCGTGGCAGCCCACCCCGAGCGCGACGAGGTGTACGTGGCCGACTGGTACGACGACGTCATCACGATCGTGGACGGCGCGACGCTGCTGCCGCGCGCGCAGCTGCGGGCCGGCCGTTCACCTTCCGGTCTCGCCACCAACCATGCGGGCACGCGCCTGTACGTGACCAACCGCGACGGCCACAGCGTATGGGCCTACGACCTGGCCACCCGTATTCGCACGGCCACCTACCCGACGGGCGAACGTCCCTTCGGCCTCACGATCGACCGGGCGGACCGCCTGCTCTACACCGCCAACGTGGCCAGCAACGACGTCACCGTGATCGACCTGCGCACGGGACGCACCCGGGCCACGGTCGCCGTGGGCGAGCGGCCCTACGCGGTGGCACTGGCCGATGGGGACAGCCGCCTGTTCGTCACGAATCAGTACGAAGACACCGTCAGCGTGATCGATACGAGCACCTTCGAGACCCTCGCGGTGATCGACGTTGGCGAGTACCCCGAGGGCATCGCCACCCATCCCGATGATCAGCGGGTGCTGGTCGCGAATTGGTTTTCCAACACGGTGACGGTGATCGACGCCGGGTCCCTCACGGTAGTCGCCACCTGGGATGCGGGCGACGGCGCCCGGGCCTACGGCGAGTTCATTACGCCCCTCTCGGCCACTACACGCTGAATTCCCTCCAAAAACCCGCCGCCTGAGAGAGGATTCCCAGGCTCGACAGGCCGAAATCGATTCGATTAGACTCAGGTGCCTTTCTGATGCGTGCAATCGCATCATCAATTTCCCTGATGAAAGGCAGACTGCCCGATGCACGTCACGCTTCGACAACTGAGCATCTTCGCCTCCGCGGCCAAGCATGCGAGCCTCACGCGAGCGGCCGAGGAGCTGCACCTGACGCAGCCCGCCATCTCCATGCAGGTGAAGCAGCTCGAAGACTCGGTCGGCATGCCGCTCTTCACCCGCAACGGCAAGCACATCAAGCTCACGGAAGCGGGCGAGGAGATGAATCGCTACGCGCTGGCGATCACGCGCAAGGTGCGCGAGATCGGCCAGGTGATGGACGACCTCAAGGGCCTGCGCCGCGGCACCCTGCGCGTCGGCACCACCACCACGGTGGGCATGTTCGCCACCCGCGCCGTCGCCGCCTTCTACAACCGCTACCCGGGGGTGGCGGTGAACTTGGAGGTGACCAACCGGCGTGCGTTGCTGGAGTTGCTCGAGAATCGAGAGATCGACATCGTGCTCATGGGCTACCCGCCCGACGATCGCAACCTCGACGCCACCAGCTTCCTCGACAACCCCTTGGCCGTGGTGGCGCCCTACGAACACCCCCTGCGCGACCGCAAGGCGGTGAACCTGCGTGAGCTGGCCGACGAGCCCTTCCTGCTGCGCGAGCCCGGATCAGGCACGCGCACCACCATCGAGGGGTTGATGGAAGCGAAGAATGTGAGCCTCAAGAGCGCGCTCACCATGACCAGCAACGAGGCGATCAAGCAGGCGGTGGAAGCGGGCCTTGGCATCGCCATCGTGTCCGAGCACACGATCGGTCTCGAACTCGAGGCCAAGCGCCTGTGCAAGCTGCCCGTGCGCGGCTTCCCCGTGCTGCGTAGCTGGTCGGTCGTGCACCCGGCGGACACGCGACTTTCGGCGGCAGCCTCCGCATTCAAGGCGATGGTGTTGGAGAACCCCGAGCTGTTGAACACCCAGTCGCGGCCCATCACCCGGCTCGCGGGCAACGGTGCCGAGGCCACCCTTGCCGACAGTGATGGCGAGTCGATCGACGTTCCGCCGGCCACCGCGCCAGCCGCCGCCGGCGCCCGTCCGCGCTAACCTCCCCTGGGCTCGCGCTCGCCGATCGGCCGCGGCGCACTATCGTCGTCGAGGAGCAAGCGCTCGCCCGGCGCGTCGAGATCGTCGTACTGGCCACTGGTCAGGGCCCACACCAGCAGCGCGATAGCAGCCCCGCCGAGCACCACGGCCAGGGGAATCAACAGGAACAAGATGCTCATGCTGCCGGCAACCTGCGCAGGCGAAGCGCGTTGCCTACCACCACGAGGGAGCTGAGCGACATGCCGATGGCGGCCAGCCAGGGCGGCACCAGACCCATCGCGGCCAGCGGCAGTGCAGTCAGGTTGTAGAGGATCGCCCAGCTCAGGTTCTGGCGAATCAAGCGCACCGTGCGGCGCGCGTGGTCGACGGCCTGCGCCAGGGGTGTCAGGGCATCCCCGAGCAACACCATGTCCGCGCTCACCTGCGCCAGATCCGTACCGCTCGCCAGGGCGACGGAGACGTCGGCCCCGGCGAGCACAGGCGCATCGTTGATCCCATCCCCGACCATCAGGGTGCGCTTACCCTCGCCCTGCAGGCGCTGCACGAGGCCCAGCTTGTCCTTGGGACTCATCCGCGAGTACACCTGCCCCACGGCGAGTCCCCGCGCGACGCTCTCCACGGCCCCGGCCCCGTCGCCGCTGGCGATCATCGGTGCCAGGTACCGATCCTCGAGCGCACGCACTAGTTCGCCGGCGTCCTCGCGCACCGCGTCGGTCAGCACGAAGCAGGCGCGGGCGCCGGCTTCATCGCCGAGCCAGATCTGCGTACCGCCAGGATGCTCCAGTTCACCCTGTAGCGAGGGCATCGGCAACTGGGGCGTGAGGGCCGACACGAAGTCCGCGCGCCCTATGCGCAACAGGCGCCCGTCGACCCGCGCTTCGACGCCAGCGCCCACCACGCTGCGCACCTCATCGCTCTGGCGGCCATCGCGCCACCGGCGAAACGGCTCGGCCAGCGGATGGGCGGAGTGGGCCTCGAGCGCCGCGGCCAGGGTCAACGCTTCCTCGTCACTCGCGAAGGCATCGTCGATCCGCACCACCTGCTGCAGCGCTGGCGTCGCCCGGGTGAGCGTGCCTGTCTTGTCGAAGATCACCGTGTCCACCTGGGCCAAGCTCTCGATGGCGCTGGTGCGCGTGACCAGCAGGCCACGGGAGGCCAAGGCTGAGGTGGCGGCGGCCAGCGCCGCTGGGGTTGCCAGGGACAGGGCACACGGGCAGGTCACCACCAACACCGACAGCACCACGGGCAGCACGCGAGCAGGGTCGATATGCCACCAGACGGCGCCCACCACCACGGCGATGGCGAGCAGCGCCATCACAAAGTGGCGCGCCACGCGATCGGCCAGGCTGGCGAGCGGCGGGCGCTCGGCTTCGGCCTTGTCCATCAGCCGTTCGATGCGCGCCAGGGTGGCCTGCTCGCCCACCGCACGCACCTCGATATCAACGCTGCCGTTAAGTAGGCCGGTGCCGCCGAACACGGTGCTACCCGGCGCACGCATCTGCGGCACGGACTCGCCGGTGAGCATCGCCTCATCCACCTCACCGCCACCGGCGACCACGGCACCATCGGCGGGAATGGCCTCGCCAGGGCGTACGCGTACACGATCGCCCACGCGCAGGGCGGCGCGTTCGAGGGGGCTTTCGGTACCGTCGGGGTGGATCAACGTGACCGCGTCTGGCAGCAGGCGCGCCAGGGCTTCGCGCCGCTCGCCGGCCCGATGGCGCACCCCCATCTCCACGTAGCGGCCGAGGAGCAGGAGGAAGATGAGCATCACCACCGAATCGAAATATGTGTGGGCGGCCGCCGGTACCAACGCGCTCGGCCCCAGCATGATCCACACGCTCCAGGTGAACGCGAGACCGATCGCGAGCGCGACGGGCACGTCCATGCCCGGGGCGCCGCGGCGCAAGCCGCGCCAGGCGGAGTCGAAGAAGGGCTGACCGGCGAACAGCACCACCGGCGTGGCGACGAGCAGGCTGACCAGGCCGAGCAAGCGATCGATGGCCGGGTCGATGCCCTGGAAGGCGCCGAGGTACTGCCCGAGGGAGTACATCATCACCTGCATCATGCCGAGCCCGGCCACGCCCAGACGCGCCAGCGCCATGCGCCGCTCGCGCAGTGCAGGGTCGACGTTAGGGGCGTCCGGCGCGACCACCGTGGGCGCAAAGCCGAGCTCGTCGAGCGCCCTCAGGAGGTCACCGAGGCCGAGCACCGTCGGGCGCAGGGCGATCACGGCCCGACCGCTGAGCGGCGTGACGTCCACCCGGGCGATACCGTGCAGCGTCTCCAGACGTTGCTCGATACGCCAGACGCAGGAGGCGCAGTGCACGTCCTGCAGATCGAGGCGTACCTCACAGGCGTCATCGCCCACCTGTGCGTAGTAGCGCTCGGCCACCTCGGGCCGATCGTAGAGCACGAAGGGGTCGCGTGGTGCGCCTCGGTCGGTTCTCGGACCGGCCGCACCCACCCGGTCTGGCACGCTGATCATCGAAGGTGCCTAGGGGTCCGGGGTTGGGGTGGGCGGTTCGGCGTCAGCGCGATCCGTGGCCGCGGGGTCCGGGTAGGCCGAACGCACCTCGCCGTAGGGGCGCATCGCCGTCTGCGCCTCGGCGGGCGCTCGCAGCACCACCTCGGGGTTGGTAATCGCCAGCCAGATCGTGAACATGCAGGCCACCACGGTGGTGCCGGGCAAGGCGATCAGAAACCATGGCCAGAACTGGCGATACCAGGCCTGGGGGGCGATGGAAGCCTCGGTGCTTTCGAGGGTCGTACTCGTCATTGCGTTCTCCGCATACCTGCTATCAGGGCTCCGCTGGCCCTAAGAAACGTGTTTGCTCGAGGCGGGTGATCCGCTCATCGTCGAGCGCTTCGAAGGACAACTGCAGCTGCATGGACGGCGCGGTCACTGCATCCGTCGGCACCTGCAAGCGCATCACCACCGTCTGCACCCCGCCCGCCGCCACCTCGATGGGTTCGGCAGGCTGCACCACCCGCGCGCCCTCGATGCCGAGGGCCTCGATGCGGTACAGGTGGGTGTCGTCATCCATGTTCATCAGGCGCACCTGGTAGACATTCTCGATCGCCGCCCCTGGCACCTCGCGGTAGAGCGCGTTGCGATCGCGCATCACGTCGACGATCAACGGCGTGCGCCCGAGCAGGGACACCAGCACCGCAGCGGTCACTCCCACGATCAACGCGGCGTAGATCACCACCCGCGGGCGCAGCAGACGCGGCTTGGTGCCGGTCTCGAGCGCGCGATCCGTGGTGTACCGCACCAGACCACGCGGGTATTGCATCTTGTCCATCACCTGATCGCACACGTCGACACAGGCGGCGCAGCCGATGCACTCGTACTGCAGGCCGTCGCGAATATCGATCCCCGTCGGGCATACCTGCACGCAGAGCTGGCAATCAATGCAGCTACCGAGGCCAGCGTCGGCGGGATCCTGGCCGCGACGGCGACTTCCGCGCGGCTCCCCGCGCGACTGGTCGTAGGAGACGATGAGCGTGTCGCGGTCGAACATCGCGCTCTGGAAGCGTGCGTAGGGGCACATGTACTTGCACACCTGCTCGCGCAGGAATCCCGCATTGCCCCAGGTGGCAAGGCCGTACAGCCCGATCCAGAACCACTCCCAAAAGCCGAGGGAGAAGCTCCCAAGGTCCACCGCCAGTTCGCGGATGGGCGTGAAGTAGCCCACGAAGGTGAATCCGGTGAATAGGCCAAGCACCGCCCAGGAAAAGTGCTTGCCGCCCTTGCGCAGCACCTTGTCCATGTCCCAGGGGCGCGCGTCCAGCTTGCGGCGCCGATTGGCGGTACCTTCGAAGACGCGCTCGACCCACATGAACATCTCTGTCCACGCGGTTTGCGGACAGGCGTAGCCACACCACAGGCGCCCCGCCACCGCGGTGAAGAAGAACAGCGAGAGCGCTGCGATCAGCAACAGCGCCGACAGGTAGATGAAGTCCTGAGGCCAGAAGGTCAGACCGAACACGTGGAAGCGCCGTGCCGGCAGATCGAAGAGCAGGATCTGCTGACCGTTGATGCTGATCCAGCAGGTCAGATAGAAGGCGCCCAACAGCAGCTGCGCCGTTGCGGTGCGCAGGCGCGCGAACAGCCCTTCCACCTCGCGCGGGTGGATCTTCTCGCGGCGGAAGTACATATCGCCGCTCGCGGCCGCTTCTGCTTCCAGCCGCTCCCGGCGCGGGATGTTGTGGATATCGATCGGCACTTCCAACTTGCCTCCGCCAGACTCATCCACAGTGGTTGACTTGCTCACCGAAGGAATACCTCAGTCCAGGGCGCCAGTGGTCGCCTGCTGCCGTGCCTCGCGTCGAGAGCTGCGAATCAGCAGGACACTCAGTCCGCCAGCCACAAGACCGATCACCCAAAAGAACAGGAACCCCAAGCCATACCCCGCCATACGATCGATGTGGTCGATCACCTCACTCGCCTCGGCGAGACGGCCGGGATCGAAGATCGCAAAGGCGATCAGGGACGCCGCACAGGCGGCAAGGAAGCTGGCCCACGCCACCGCTGCCACATCGGCGGCCGCGCGCGTCATGCGCGGCGGCCGCGTCGGGCGAAGGGTGCCGGGCAGCGCGGAGGGGGACGCGCTGCCAGCCGCCAGGCGCTCACTGCGCGCCATCGCCCGCATCCACCGACGCGGTCGGTTGCGAGGTTGTCGTCGCCGCAGCCTGCAGCTGATCGGCCTTGCCGAGCTGGTAGACGTAGGCGGCCACCAGGCGTGCCCGGTCCTCGCCGATCAACGCGTTGTGCGCTGGCATCATGCCGTTGCGACCCGCGTTGATGGTCTGCGTGAGCACTGCCCGCGAGCTGCCGTAGAGCCACGTTTCATCGCTCAAGTTCGGGGCACCGAACAGCGGGTTACCCTTGGCGTTCGCGCCGTGGCAAGCAGCACACATCATGTCGAAGCGTGACTTGCCAGCGCTGGCCTGGGCGGCTTCGTGGTCGAGGCCACTCAAGCTGCGCACGTACTCGACCACCTCGGCGACCCCGTCCTCGCCCAACGCTGCCCCGAGGGCGGGCATGGCGGCGTTACGGCCGTGACTGATGGTCTGCAGGATCGTGTCCGGATCACCGCCCCACTGCCAATCGGCGTCCGCCAGATTGGGGAAGCCTCGTGCGCCGCGGCCGTCCGACCCGTGGCAGGTGGTGCAGTTGTTGATGAACACCGCCTCACCCAGCTTCAGCGCCTGCTCATCGGCGGCCAGCGTGGCCACATCGACGCCCGCGTACTGGGCGTAGATCGGCCCGTAACGCTCCTCAGCCGCCAAGACCTCTTCTTCCCACTGCCCATCGGAACTCCAGCCGAGAAGTCCGCCGACACCGCCGAGGGAGGGAAACAGCAGGACGTACACCAGGGTGAAGACGATGGTGATGTGGAAGAGGTTCAGCCACCAGCGCGGCATGGGATTGTTCTTCTCACGAAGGTTCTGATCCCACACGTGGTCCGTGACCTCCCCTGAGGCCACCTCGTCAGGACGCGACTTCGACGTCCACCAGATCAGCCACCAGCACGCCAACACGTTGGCGATGGTGATCACAGCGATAAAAACGGTCCAGAAGGTCGACATGGCTCAGTTCCCCGTTAGCTCGGCGCCCGGCAAGGGCGCCTTACGGTCCTCTTCGAGGGGCATGCGGGCTGCATGCTCGAAGTCCGTCTTGCGAGTGAAGAACGCCAGCCAGACGATCAGACCTACGAATGCCAGTAGCAAAACCCCGGTGAGCAGACCGCGCAGGGTGCCGATATCCATCAGTGCACCTCCCCGAGGGCGGCCGTCGCCGCCTGTTGCGCCGCCTGCGCCTGCGCCCGCTGGCGCATGAGCAC
Organism: Pseudomonadota bacterium; assembly: GCA_039815145.1. Classification (NCBI taxonomy): domain Bacteria; kingdom Pseudomonadati; phylum Pseudomonadota; species Pseudomonadota bacterium. Next base: position 8,433 of record JBCBZW010000096.1, on the reverse strand, counting down.
GCCGAGCTGCTGCAGGTAGGCCACCAGGGCGTCCTGCTCGCTCACCCCCTCGAGGGAGGCAGCGGCCCCATCGATGTCCTCATCGCTGTAGGGATGGCCCAGCGCTCGCAGGGTGCGCATCTTGGCCGCAACGAAGTCACCGTCCACCTGCTGGCGGGCGAGCCAGGGGTAGCCCGGCATGTTCGACTCGGGCACCACGTCGCGGGGGTTGTTCAGGTGCACGCGATGCCACTCGTCGCTGTAGCGGCCACCCACGCGCGCCAGATCAGGCCCGGTGCGCTTGGAGCCGAACTGGAAGGGGTGGTCGTACACCGCTTCCCCAGCCACGGAGTAGGGGCCGTAGCGTTCGGTCTCGCTGCGGAAGGGGCGCACCTGCTGGGAGTGGCAGACGTAGCACCCTTCGCGCACGTACACGTCGCGGCCGGCGAGGTGAACGGGGCTGTAGGGCTCCAGCCCTTCGATGGGCTGGGTCACCTCAGATTGGGCAAACAGGGGCACGATCTCCACCAGGCCGCCCGCGGTGATCACCAGGGCGATGAGCACGGCCATCACCCGGATGTTGCGTTCAACTACTTCGTGACTCATCAGTGTGCTCCTGCCGGGGCCTGCACCAGCACCGGCGCAGGCTTCTCTTCACGAATCGTCATCCAGACGTTCCACACCATGATCAGCATGCCGCCGAGGAACAGCAGGCCGCCGAGCAGGCGCAGTGCATAGAAGGGATAGGTGGCCTTGAGAGACTCGACGAAGCTCCACACGAGGTTGCCGTTCTCATCCACCGCACGCCACATCAGGCCCTGCATCACCCCGGCGATCCACATGGCGACGATGTAGAGCACCACGCCGATCGTCGACAGCCAGAAGTGCGCGTCGATGGCCTTCATGCTGTACATCTGCGTGCGATTAAAGAGGCGCGGAATCAGGTGGTAGAGCGCACCGATGGTCATCATGGCCACCCAGCCGAGGGCACCCGAGTGCACGTGACCGATGGTCCAGTCCGTGTAGTGCGAGAGGGCGTTGACCGTCTTGATGGCCATCATCGGGCCTTCGAAGGTGGACATGCCGTAGAAGGAGAGCGACACGATCATGAACTTGATGATCGGATCCGTACGCAGCTTCTCCCACGCGCCCGAGAGGGTCATGATGCCGTTGATCATGCCGCCCCAGGAGGGTGCCAGCAGCAGCAGGGAGAACACCATGCCGAGGGACTGGGCCCAATCCGGCAGGGAGGTGTAGTGCAAGTGGTGGGGCCCGGCCCACATGTAGATCGAGATCAGGGCCCAGAAGTGCACGATCGACAGGCGATATGAGTACACCGGCCGCTCGGCCTGCTTGGGCACGAAGTAGTACATCATGCCGAGGAAGCCGGCGGTCAGGAAGAAGCCCACCGCGTTGTGCCCGTACCACCACTGCACCATGGCGTCGACCACGCCGGAGTAGACCACGTAGGACTTGGTCAGGCTCACGGGCAGCGCCAGGTTGTTGAAGATGTGCAGTACGGCCACCGTGATGATGAAGGCACCGTAGAACCAATTAGCCACGTAGATGTGCTTGACCCGGCGCTTGGCGATGGTGCCGAAGAACACCACGGCGAAGCACACCCACACCACCGCGATCAGCAGGTCGATCGGCCACTCGAGCTCGGCGTATTCCTTACTCTGCGTGATGCCCAAGGGCAGGGTGATGGCAGCGGCCACGATCACGGCCTGCCAGCCCCAGAAGGTGAACTCCGCGAGACGCCCACCGAACAGTCTCGCGTGGCAGGTTCGCTGCACCACGTAGTAGGCGGTGGCGAACAGGGCCGAACCGCCGAAGGCGAAGATCACCGCGTTCGTGTGCAGCGGACGCAAGCGCCCGAAGCTCAGGTACGGAAGATCGAAATTCAGGGCTGGCCAGTACATCTGAGCGGCGATGAAGACCCCCACCGCCATGCCTACAACCCCCCACGCGACCGTCATCAGCGCGAACTGGCGCACGACCCGGTCGTTATAGGTATCCACTGCACTGCTCATCGGTGAGCTCCGCTTGCCAAGTGATTGGTGTAGTGCACCCAACCCCCTGCACGAAGGGTGGGGACACTGGCGGAGATTTTGACGTGCGGAGGAAGCACCGGGCAGTCGCACTAGCCGTGAAACGGCTAGCGGTAACTACCTATTGAGGTGCTGAGGTGCGACGACGGTGAGCGCGGCCGACAGGGCGCGCGGGATGGGTGCGCTGAAAAAACTAAGGCCCGCGTGTGCGTCGCACAGCGCGGGCCGAGAGCGACGACAGGAGGGCCGTCAGGACGCCTCGACGACCATCCTTACCAGGTGAGCCAAGGACGTCGCGCGCATCTTCTCCATCACCCGCGCACGGTGAATCTCCACCGTGCGCTGGCTGACATCGAGCTCGTAGGCGATGACCTTATTGGCCTTGCCGGCCACCACGAGATCGAGCACCTCGCGCTCACGGGCCGTGAGCTGGGTCAGGCGCGCCGCCGTCGCCTGGTGCTGGGCGAGGAGTTCACGGTTTTCCGCGTCCTTGCGCAGGGCTTCGTTAATGCGATCGAGCAAGTCCTGATCGCGCAGCGGCTTCTGCAGGAAATCGACGGCGCCGCCGCGCATGGCCTGCACCGCCATCGGCACATCACCGTGGCCCGTCATGAAGATGATGGGCAGGATCGCCCGCCGCTCGACCAGCACCTCCTGCAGATCGAGGCCGCTCATCTGCGGCATGCGTATGTCGAGGACCAGACACCCTGGCCCGTCGTCGTAAGCTTCCAGGAAGTCGGGAGCGCTCTCGAATCCCTGCACCTTGTAGCCCATCGAGCGAATCAGCATGGTGAGGGAATCGCGCACGGGCGCATCATCATCCACCACGTAAACGCATGGGCCGTCCGCCAGTTGCTGGTCATCACCCATATGCTGCATTTCCGCACTCATTGATCTTGGTCACCCTCTTCTGCAACGGCCGGCAAGCTGAAGCTCACCGTCGCCCCGCAACCCGAGATGTTGTTGGCAAAGCGCAGCGCACCGCCGTGCGCCCGAATGATCGACTGGGAAATGGCAAGCCCCAGGCCAGTGCCCTCTTGCTTGGTCGTGAAGAACGGCGTGCACAGCTGCTCGAGGGCGTCCTCCGGCAGGCCTGAGCCACCGTCGATCACGGCCACTTCCACGTCGCGGGCCTCGGACAGGCGCGTGCGAATCTCGATCTCCGCGCCCGGTGCGGCGCCGGGCATCGCATCGATGGCGTTGCGCACGAGGTTCAACAGCACCTGCTGGATCTGCACCCGATCGACGTTGACCAGGGGCAGCGGCGAACACAGATCGAGGCGCAGGCCGATGTCGGCGGCGCGCGCGTCCGGCTCGGCGAGGGTGATCAGCTCCCGCACCAGCTGATTGCAATCGGTGGCCTCGCGCTTGGTCTCACCGTGACGCACCATCTCGCGCATGCGCGAGATGACATCCCCGGCACGCAGGGCCTGCATGGTGATGTTCTCGAGGGCCTGACCCACGTCCGAGCCCTCGACGGAGGGCATGCGCTTGGCGGCCTGCGAGTACGCGGCGATGGCTGTGAGGGGTTGATTGAGCTCGTGGGCCAGTCCCGACGCCATCTCGCCGAGCGTACTCAGGCGACCGACCTGGGTGAGGCGCTCGCGCGCCTGGCGGGCCTCTTCCTCGGCGCGCCGGGCGTCGGTGATGTCGTGCAGGGCGCCGGTCAGGCGCAGGCCCTTTGGCACGCCAGGCATCGGGCTCACGGTGGCCATCACGCGAACGGAACGCACCTCGCCACTCGGCCGCTCGATCCGGTATTCGATATCGGCGTACTGACGCCCCGCCGCCGCCACCTTCAGGGCCTTGTCCAGGCGGCCCACGTCGTCGGGATGCACCAGCTCACGGAACATCAGCTCGGCGACGCCATCGCCCAGGGAGACCGGCAAGCCTAGTATCTTCAGTAGCTGCGTGGAGTGGATCTGGTCGCCGCGCGTCGGCAGCGCCACATCGAAGGTGCCGATCCGTGCGATCTCCTGCGCCGAGCGCAAGGCAGCCTCGCTGCGCTTGAGGGCTCGGGCGGCGGCCTGCTGATGGCTGAGGTCATGGATGATGCCGACGTAGCGGGTGCCGTCGGGCATGGTGGCCTTGCCCACCGAGAGTTTGACGGGGAACGTCTGGCCGTCTCGGCGCTGCGCCTTGACCTCGCGGCCGGTGCCGATGATGCGCGCCTCGCCGGTGGCCTCGTAGTTGCTCATGTAGTCGTCGTGGCGACTCGCGTCATGACTCGCCATCAACACCGAGACGTTGCGCCCGACCACCTCATCCAGGCTGTAGCCGAACATACGCGTGGCGGCCGGGTTGAATTCCTCGATGTTGCCAGCGGCGTCGATCACGACGATCGCGTCGACCGCTGCCTCGAGGCAGGCCTTGAATTTGAAGTCGTCCGCCGCAGCGGCCATTAAGTGCGATGGCGGCGGCTGGATGCTACTCGTGCTAGACAAAGCGAGTGCCCCGCGTCCTAATCTGGTGTTGAGCCAGATTATCAGCCTGCGCAGCGCTTAGCGTCGCTAGGTACTTTCCACTGCGATCGTGGGATGGACGCAGCGCGTCAAGGGCTCGTTCGGCAGCGCGTCACAAGCCCCCTGACGCCGACCTAAACTACTGTTTTTGCATCTCTAACTCGATCATCACGGTCATCGCGTCGGCCACCGCCGGGACGTACTTGTCCAAACCGTAGTCAGAGCGCTTGACGATGGCTCTGAGCGACACCCCGACGGTCGGTTTTTGGTTGATCGGGTTGAGATCGGCCTTATTCACCCGGCCCCCGAGCAGAACCTCCTTGGTGATGCCCTTGATCTTGAGGTCACCGATGACATTGATCGCCGCCGGACTGGACGGCTGCTGCTCGATGCGTTTCGCAACGAACGTGATCTGCGGATGCTCCGCCGTATGAAAAAAGTCCTCCGCCTGCAGGTGCTCGTTGAACCGCTCCACACCGCTGTTGATGCTCGCCGCATCAATGGTGACCTCCAGCGTGCTCTTGGTGAAATCCTCCGTGTCGAGCTCGAGGGCGACATCGAAGTCGTCCACCCGCAACATCGGGTTGGAGAACCCCAGATGGGTGTAGGTGAAGTGGATGTAGCCATGGGCCGGATCCACCGCGTAGGTGCCTGCTGGCACGGCGGAAAGGTCCAAAGCGTAGCTCTGCGCAGCCCCGAGGAGCAGCGCGGCGCTGGCGACGAGGGGACGTAGCGAGGCACGGGGGGTGAACATAGGGTCCTCCTGGATTCGGCTGGGGTGTAGGGTGAGCGGCGCGACGGGGCACCGCGCGCGGCGTAGAGCGGACGCGACGAACGGCGAGTCCGTGCGCCCTCGCGCTCGAGGAAGATAGCATCTGAGCGGGCCGAGCGTCAGCCGCCCCCCAGCCGCTGAGCAATCGCAACGCAATGAGAAAATGACCAATATATTCAGTGCCTTCCGCGACACCTGGGACGGACGCGAGGGCGAGACCTTGCTGACGACATCGGACGCGACGCTGTGTTTCGCAGACGTCGACAATCGCTCGGCAGCCTTGGCGGGAGCCCTGCTGGCGCTCGCCAACCCCGCGCCCGGGGAGGTGGTCATGGCCGTGGTGGAGAAGTCCGTCGACGCCCTCGCCCTCTACCTGGCCTGCCTGCGCCTCGGCGTCGTGTTCCTCCCCGCCAACCCGGCCTACACCCCCCGCGAACTCGCCCATCTCGCAGACGACGGTCGACCGGTCATCCTCGTGTGCGACCCTAGTGCCTTAGCCCTGGCCCAGCACCTGAGCGCCAACACGCCCTCCCTGCGCCTAATCGCAAGCTTGGGCACCGACAGCGTGGGCACGCTCACCCAGGCCGCAAGCGACACGACCCCGTTTACCGAGGTGAGGCCGCGCTCAGGAGAGGCAACGGCCGCCCTCCTCTACACCTCTGGCACGACCGGCGCGCCTAAGGGCGTACCTCTCAGCCACGACAACCTCCTCAGCAACGCACGCGCCTTGGTGGACGCGTGGGCGTTCAGCGACCGAGACGTCCTCGTGCACGCCCTGCCGATCTTTCACGTGCACGGACTCTTCGTCGCCCTGCACTGCGCCCTGCTGGCCGGCGCACGCATGCGCTACCTAATGAAGTTCAACGCCGAGGCGGTGCGCGACGCGCTGGCCGACGCCACGGCCCTGATGGGAGTGCCCACCTACTATGCACGGCTACTCACCCTCGATGACTTCACGCGCGCCCACTGCGCGAACGTGCGCCTGTTCGTGAGCGGCTCGGCGCCGCTCACGGAGAAGCTGTTTCACGCCTTCGAAGCGCGCACGGGTCAGCGAATCCTCGAACGCTACGGCATGACGGAAACCGGCATGCTGGCCAGCAATCCGCTGCACGGCGAGCGCCTCGCGGGTTCCGTCGGTTACGCCCTGCCGGGCGTGCAGATCCGCATCACGGGCGACGGTGGCGAGACCCTCCCCAGCGACAGCCCGGGCATGGTGGAGGTGCGCGGGCCCGGGATCTTCGCGGGCTATCTCAACCGTCCCGAGGTGAATGCCCGCGAGTTCACCGCTGACGGCTGGTTCCGGACGGGCGATTTGGGCACCCTCGCTATCGACGGTCGCCTGACCCTCGCCGGTCGCGCCCGCGACCTCGTCATCAGCGGCGGCTACAACGTCTACCCGGCGGAGGTGGAAGCCTGCCTGGATACGCTCGATGGCGTCCACGAGTCTGCAGTCATCGGTGTTCCTCACGATGACCTCGGCGAAGCGGTGGTGGCCGTCGTGGTGCCGGCAGCTGGGGCCGCGCCACCCAGCCCCGAGAGCATCACTGCCCAATTGGGCGAACGCCTCGCGCGCTACAAGCAGCCGCGCCATGTCGAAGTGGTGGAGGCCCTGCCGCGCAACACCATGGGCAAGGTGCGCAAGCAGGCCCTGCGCGAGGCACTGGCCAGCCATTTCCAAGGACGCGCGGACTGAACACTCGGGGGCGGCCAGGCAACCCGGCGCGCTGGCTACTGCCCGCCACCGGTGCCTACGCCACGGCCCTGCTGCTGGTGGCCCTGGGTGTATTCGCAGAGATCGCGCCGGCAGGAGCGTTGGATCTGTTCCTACAAGGGGGGTGGGCGGCTGCCGGCCTCGGTGCGCTCTACGCGAGCGCCACGGCGAGCACGCTGCCCCGCTGGCGCCGGGTGTCCTTCCCCGCGATCGCCGCCGTACTCAACCTCTCGTCCATCCGCACGGCCATGCCCATCGCGACGGCCGGTGAGGGGCTCGGGCTGCCGCTCGGCGCTGGCCTCACCATCGTCTCGGCATGCTGGGCAGCGCTGTTCGCCGTTGTCAGCTGCGCTTGGCTGCGTTGGCCAAGGGCGACAGGAAGGCTGATCGTCTCGGCGCTGGCGGCCGGAGCGAGCGCCTTCGCGCTGTTCGCCTGGCTGCGAGAAGCGACCGCTGCCTACGCGCCACTCACCACCGCACTCGCGTTCTACTGGGGGCTCTGGATGACCCTGACCAGCGCAGCGCTCTCCTGCTCGCAGCGCCCGACGCCGACTCGGGCCTAGCCGATCGCCTTCAGCGCCAACTCGATCTCGACTTTCACCTCGTCGCCGATCTCACTGGTGCTGCGCCATTCGCCCTGACCGACGCCGAAATCGAGGCGGTTGAGTAACACCGTGCCGGTGAGCGTCGCCCGCTGAGCGTCCTGAGGATTCAGGGTGAACCGCATGGTCACCTCCCGGGTCTCGCCGCGCAGGGTCAGCTTGGCGCGGGCGAGGTAGCCCTCGTCCGCCGCCGCTATCGCCACGGTCTCGAAGATCGCCTTCGGGTACTTGCGCGAGTAGAAGAAGTCGCGGGCTTGCATGTACTCGTCACGATCGCGGTTGCGACTGTCAGCGGACCGCACGTCGACCTCGGCATCGATTCGCCCGGCCGACGGCGCCTCGCGATCGAACACCACCTCGGTGCTGAAGGTCTCGAAGCGTCCCGTGAAGGGCGCGCCTTGCTGAAGGCCGATGAAGCGCAGCTCACTGCCCTCGGCATCGAGGGCGTAGGTCACGGCCTCCGACCACGCGGCGGGCGATGCGCACAGGGCGAGAACCGTTAGCCCCTTGAGGAGGGACATACAAGGAGCCGAGCGACTCGAGCGTTTGAAGCACAAAACGTCATGACCTCAACTTGATGAAGGGAAGCATGCTGAGCAGCACGTTGTCCCGACGAACCCAGTGGTGAAACCCCGCGGCGAGCAGATGCGCCCCTAGGAGCAGGAACAACGCGTAGGCGAGCAGGCGATGGGTCCACTCGAACACCACCTCGAGCGTCTCGCTCGGGGGCACCAGGTCCGGCAGGGTGAACAGACCGAAGTAGCTCACGCTGAACGCGGCGGCGGAAGAGTAGCACCACCCCGCGATCGGCATGGCTAGGGTGACCACGTAGAGCGCCACGTGCGCGCCCCGGGCG
>JBCBZW010000095.1 GCA_039815145.1 Pseudomonadota bacterium | reverse complement strand
CCGATGCCCTAGCGGGTGAGTCGACACCGACGCTCCCGATGGATGACGAGCGTCGCCGCCGCGGGCGCCAGCGTCGGGTGCTGGGCCTGCTGCTCACGGGACTCCTGATCGGCGTCGTCCTGGCGTTGAAAACCGGCGCCGTACCGATCACCTGGGGTGCCCTGGTTGGCGCGGAGGGCGACGCGAAGGCGTTGCTCGAGCGCACCGTATTCGTTGAGATTCGCAGCCCCCGCGTGTTGCTTGCGGCGTTCGTCGGTGCCGCGTTGGCGCTCGCCGGCGCCGTGCTCCAGGGCCTGTTCCGCAATCCCTTAGCGGACCCCCAACTGATCGGTGTATCCAGCGGCGCTGCCCTCGGCGCGGTGGCGATGATCGTGCTGGGGGAGGCCATCGCCTGGCCGCTTTGGTTCGCCCATTACGCGGTTCCCGCCTCGGCGATCACCGGCGGCGTGCTGGTCACCGCCTTCCTCTACCTGTTCTCGCGCTACTTCGGCAACTTCAACACCGTCACCATGATCCTCGTTGGGATCGCCATCAACGCGCTGGCGGTGGTGGGCGTCGGTGCCTTCGAATACTTGAGCGATGACACCCAGCTGCGCACGCTCGTGTTCTGGATGATGGGGAGCTTCGGTCGTGCGACCTGGCCCACGATCATCCCGTCGCTCCTGGTGATCTGCCTGGGCGCGGTGGTGTTGCTACGCCTCGGCGATCGCTTCGATCTGCTTCAGCTTGGCGAGGAAGGTGCCCGTCACCTGGGCGTAGACACTCGGCACCTCACGCGTATCGCTATCCTCGCCAGCGCCGCCGTGGTCGGCGCCGGTGTTGCTGTCTCGGGGATCATCAGCTTTCTGGGGTTGGTCGTGCCGCACCTAGTGCGCTTGCTCGGTGGACCCTCCCATCGGTACGTCCTGCCCGCGTCGGCGTTGCTGGGTGCCTTGATGATGGTGATGGCGGACCTTCTCGCGCGCACCCTCGTGGTGCCGGCGGAGCTTCCCGTGGGGTTGGTGACCAGTGCCATCGGCGGCCCATTCTTTCTCTGGTTGATCGCCCGCGTGAGGATGCGATGAGCCTGCTCGAGGCCCAAAGTGTGAGCTACACGGTTCGGGAGCGGGCGTTGCTCTCGGAGGTCTCCCTGGCCGTGTCGCCGGGAGAGTTGGTGGCGCTGCTGGGGCCGAACGGGGCGGGCAAGTCCACCTTCCTGCGTCTGCTGGCGGGGGAACTCGCGCCCGCGAGCGGCACGGTGTGTCTCGACGGCGAGGCCCTCGCCGGCATGTCCCTCGACCGCCAAGCGAGTCGACGTGCGGTCATGACCCAGGCGTCGGGGATACTCTTCGATTTCACGGTGGATGAGGTCCTGCGCATGGGGTGGGCGCCGAATCGCTGGTTGGGCGAAGAGGCGCTGGCAAGGGCGCAGGCGTGGGTGATCGAGCAGTGCGATCTCAGTGTCCTGCTGGGCCGCCTGTTCAACAGCCTGTCGGGCGGTGAGCAGCAGCGTGTGCAGTTCGCCAGGGCGCTCATGCAGGTCTGGCCGAGTCTTGGTACGGGCGACGAGGCCCGAGACCCGCGCTACCTGCTGTTGGATGAACCTACCGCCAGCTTGGATCTAGCCCACGAGCTCCTGCTCATGAGCACCGTCGCTCGTCTCTGTCGGGAGCATCGCCTCGGCGTGGTCGCCGTGGTGCACGATTTGAATCTTGCGGCCCGCTTTGCGGATCGCATCGCGCTGTTGGCGGCGGGCCGCTTGCAGCGCGTGGGGACGCCGGCGCAGGTGCTGGAGCCAGCCCTGCTGAGCCGCGTCTACGATGTGTCCGTTCACGTCACTCGCTTGGAGGCCGACGAGCGCCTTCTGGTGACTACCTGATTTCTACTGCCAATGGGGGTTGAACAACGATGTTTATCGCGATGAACCGATTCAAGATCGCACCGGGCTTCGAGGAAGGCTTCGAGCGGGTGTGGCGTGAGCGAGACTCTTACCTGTCCGAAGTACCGGGATTCAAGACCTTCTCCCTGCTCAAGGGGCCGCAGCACGAAGACCATGTGCTCTACGCCTCGCACTCCGTGTGGGAATCGAAGGAAGCATTCCTGGCCTGGACGGAGTCAGAGGCTTTCCGCAAGGCGCATGCCCAGCAGTCTGCGCCGAAAGGTACTTACCTTGCCCATCCGGACCTCGAAACCTTTGAAGCTGTTCTTTGATCCCGTGGGTCACTCGTCGCCCCGGCCGCCAGGGCGACGAGATGCAGGTTGGGTCCGTAGCGCAATTGGCTAGGTTAGGTGATTCATCGGCGAGTTCGTCCTCCTGGTGTCTGCTCTTAGCTAAGTTGCAAACTCATCGCTCATGTCTCGTAGGAGTGACTCGTATACATCGCCAGCGGCACTACTTCCCACCGCTCGTCGGTGGCGGTGCGGTGGCGCGCAAGGCAAGCGCGCTTGCGTAAGCGCCAATGACCGCTAGCGTGCATCCAGCCGCACCATCTACCCACGACTCGTTCACCAAAGCTGCGTAAAGCGATACTGTGCTGGCGGCTGCCGTTCCGAGCGGGACCAGCCACAGACGTTTCAGCGCGCGAATTCTGCGTTTACTCACGATGGTGACCCCGATGGTAACGAGTCTGTGCTCCGCTCTCGATGACGTGTACGACGACGTTGCCACAACACGACCCCACTCAAGAGAAGCACGATGACGGCGGCATCGAGTAGCGCCCAGGCGATCTTTAGGGTTAGCCCACCGTAGTCGCCGAAGTGAAGCGGCTGAGACAGGAGCAGTAGTTTGATGTAGAAGGGGAACTCAGGGGCTCCGACGAACTCGCCGGTGTAACCGTTTACGATAACTGGCTTGAACAGGCGGGAGGCCAACGGCGTCCGTCCCGTCTGGAAGATCAAATAGTGGCGATCGCTTGAGAACTCTGTGCCAGGAAACATAGCGAAATAGAAATCAGAGTTAGGCATTCGCTGCGATGCCTGGCTGTAAGCTTGTTCGAAGGAGCTTAGCTGAGCGTTTGCTTCAACGGTTGCCGTATCCGTCGCCACGGCTGCCTTCATCCCGGTCATGAGCCAGAGCTGGATGATCGGTGCCCCCACCGTATTGATCGTGCCCGTGAGAGCCACGGTGAATAGCCACACCGCTAACACCATGCCGAGGGCGTTGTGCAGCCAGGACCATCGTTGTCGCCTGCTACTGTGGGATGAGGGGCCGCCATAAGAGCGGTTACCCATGAAGGGCGCGTAGATAACGCCGCCACTCACCAAGGCGACGAGCAGTAGCACGCTCATCAGGCCGAGGAACAACGTTCCGAGCTGTCCAGCGAACAGCTCGATGTGCAGTTGCGCCAGGAATCCCAGCACGCCGTCGTACTCACCACCCGCGGCGACGATCTCTCCTGTCGTATTGTCCAGCTGCACCTGCTCGCTGATGGCGAGTGGCGCGTCTGCGCTAGCCCCGAATCCCACTACCGTGATCCCGATCGCCGTGGGTTCGCGATAGACAAACTGGGGTACGGCTTCGGGTCTTGCGGCCTGCGCTCGTTGCAGCAGAGCGTCGAAATCAAGCCAGTTCTGTTGATCCGTATCGCCGCCGTGTGCATGGCTGAGCGACTCGAGCTCCTCGGCGAATACGAGCGGGAGACCGGTTATACAAGCGATTAGTACGAAGAGCGTACACACGAGGCTTGACCACTTGTGCACCCAGTACCAACGGGCTAGTGAACGGTTGGGGGTATGCATGAGTGAGTTCTACCAGTTGAGGCTGAAGCCGGCGCCGACGACACGTGGGTCCGCTGCGCGACCGATCGGGTCTGGCACACCGATCACGCGGCGATCGAATACGGCCAGCTCGTAGTCGTCGTCGAGAAGATTCTCGCCGAAGGCGAAGACGGACCAGTGGTCACCTCGGTAACCGATGCGACCACCCAACAGATCCCGCGCGCGGATGGCGGTGAAGTCCGGTGAAGCGAGTTCTGTGTAAGCGTTGTCCACGTGCGTGTATGTCGTCGCAGCGAACCAACCTGTAGGCGACTGATAGGTCAAGCCGAGTGCTACGTTGAAGTCTGGAGCGCCGGGGAAAGGCTGCCCCGTCAGGTCTTGACCATCTACCGTGAACTCCTCGAACTCCGTGTCGCTAACGCCTACGGCCAGGAAGACCGAAAGCGAATCGGTTACCTGTGCCTGCACATCAAGCTCGAGACCGAACACCGACGACGAGCCAGCATTGGCGATGAACTCATCCAGGCCCGGGAACCCTCCCTCGGGTGTGAAGGGGACTTGCTGGTCACGCCAGTCGAAGTAGAAGACGTTAGCGCTCAGCGTCACCCGATCGTCGAGTGTGCGATGACGGAAGAAGAGCTCGTAGTTGTCAATGAACTCCTCATCGTAGGGCCTGATCTCATCAAGGATGAGCCCCACTGCGAAGCCGCCGCCCTGATAGCCGCGGCTGTAGAGAGCGCCGATAGAGCTCTTGCCGCTTATCTCGTACCGTAGCGAAGCACTAGGTAGTGTCTGCGCAAAGTCCGCTTCACCTTCGAAGCTCACGGGAGTGCCCACTTGGTCAGTCAGCAGAAGCTGGGCGCGCTCCTCCCTGTTCAAGCGCAAGCCGAGTGTCGCATTGAGACGTGGCGTGATGGTGACGCTGGCTTTGGCGAAGGCAGCGAGTTGCTGCACCTCCTCTTGCGTCGTCTGAAATTGGCTGAAGGGAATGAAGTTGCCGTCCTCGCCCGGGAGAAGTCCCTGGAAGTCGAAACCGTTCTCGAAGCGAGCATCGGAGTAGTAGAGTCCAGTCAGGAGTTGCAAGCGCGTTGTGGTGTACTGGAAGCGAATCTCCTGGCTCAGGATCTCCTCGCTGACCTCAAAGTCGATGACGAACAGAGGCGCGGCGCTGGCATCTCCATCCAGGCGCTGGGTGGAGGTGAAGTCGCCGTACCCGGTGACGCTCTTCAGGGTCCAGCGATCGTTGATCTCCCACTGTGCTTCCAACGAGAGGAAGTCGAAGGACGAGGGGTAGCTGTCTGGCTCGTCCACCGTCTGGATGCGATCGAACAAGTCCTGTCCGATCGCCTCGTTGGCTTCACTGTTAGCGAAGGGATTGGAGTCTGACCGGTTGCGCAGGTAGGTGAGATCTATTAGGAGTCGCTCGTCTTTGAGCGGCTGCAGGCGAAACTGCGCCCGGACCGTTTCCTCATCCGTACGCTGCACGTCGTCTTGACCGGTGGTGGGGTTGGTGACGGCGCCGTCGCTTTGGCGCGTTTCCAGCGTGAGGCGGGTGGCGAGCACGTCGGAGATCAGTTCAAGGTTTTGCATGGTGGCGAGTCGTAGCGTGCTGAGCTCACCGAACTCGCCTAAGGCGTTGCCTTCGTAGCCATCGAAGGTGGGGTCGTTGTAGTCGATCACGATGGAGCCGATCAGCGCGTTCGGTCCCTGGGCCACGGACTGGGGACCGCGCAGGACTTCCACCACACGCGCGTCGAAGAGGGATGGCTTCACGTAGTCCGTGGCGGAGATGCCGAGGGCAGTGCCGTTGATGAGCACAGTCGAGAGGGCATTCGCTCTGCTGAAGCCATCCGTCACGTTAGTGCTCTTGACGCCGCGAATGCTGTAGGCGCCGAACAAGGTGGCTCCCGTGAAGGCGTTGGCGGTCCGGTCGAAGATATCCTCGACGTTCAGGATGTAGTCGTCGCGTAGGCGCTGTTCGTCGAGGTAGGCAACGCTCTGCGCTACCTGCGAGCGTGTCTCGTTCAGCTTGCTGCCGATCACCAACACGATTTCATCGACCGTAGCCTCGCTCGCGCTCGATCCGGAGGAGGCGTCTTGCGGCCAGGCCGGTGATGCGCCGGTGATGAGGAGAGCGGTCAGGGTCCATGTGGCAAAGCCGGCCATGGCGCTCGACCGGAAAGTGCTGGTCAAATCCATTGTTTCGCCGCTACAATTACGAATGAGATTCGTTATTGATAACGTCCCCTAGCAACTCCGTCTGCTCCATTTGTGCGAAATCCAGAGCTGCCTTCATTGACCGCCGCGCAGGCGGAGACCTTGGCCGAGGTGCAGGCGCTCGGCACACGAATCGAGTCCTTCAGCCTTGCTGAGGACCGCAAAGCGCTCGTCTACAAGTCACGCTTGCAGCGGTACGCCGGCGATTCGCCAGGCCCTGATGGGATTCATCTCGTGATGCTTCTAAACGGTGGTGGGCGCTTTCGCTTCGCCTACGACGGCATCGACTTCGATCGTCGAATGGCCCCGGGCAATATGGCCCTACGCCTTGGGGGAAGCCGTGCCGATGGGCATTGGCCAGAAGCCACCACGTTGCAACTGGGCGTGGAGCAGCGGCTGATGTTGGAACTCATGAACGATGCCAACGGCGGTGTGCCCGTGGACGTGGAAGCGCTTGCGTCTAGCGTGCTGGATTCAGGCCCTATGCGGCACCAGTTCATTCGATGCTCAGAGGTCGTCACGGATGCGGTGTCGCCAGCTCTGCACCGAGAGGAGCAGCTTCTCGGGCTGGCGAGCGCGCTGATGCGACACTGCACGATGCCTCCAGCACGCAAAGTCCGTGAGCGTCCTCTCTCTGCTCTACATGCTGAGCGGGTGCGTGAGTACATCAATGATGTGGGTGTCCTACCCCCCACCATCCAACAGTTAGCGAGGCTCTGTGATCTCAGCCGCGCCCATTTCACCCGTGCCTTCAGCCTATCGTTCGGCGTAACGCCCTCACAATACGTCAATCAGGTTCGCATGCGTCGAGCGGCGACCTTGCTGCGTGAGGGACGAGGAAACGTGCTCGACATCGCCCTTGAGACTGGCTACTCCAACCCGTCGAAGTTCGCAGCCGCCTTCCGTAGGGGGTTCGGTGTCGCTCCCACCGAGTGGCAGCGGCTCTAGGTAGTATCGCAATCGCGCGATGTTCGATTGCCCTGAGGGCTGCACACCGCTACTGATCAAACGCGCAGTGGACGTGTCTGGGTCACCGGGTTAAACAGCCTGCTGCTCCGGCCTACTTGATGTCTGTTGGCCGAACTATCCTTCACCTTCCGAAGGTTATTGCGCGATACGGAAATGCATCGAAGGCGGCAATCTGTTGCTATCGCGCATGCCGTAATGCAAACTATCTCGCTAATACGACGTATTCGTATCTACAACAACGCTTCTACTCGGGGATCATCATGCAAACCTGTTCGCCACTCACGCGTTTGGCGCTCGCCGTGCCATTTGCGTTCTTTCTGGTTGCCTGCGAAGGCGACGATGGGGTCGCTGGGCCCGCCGGCGCTCAGGGGCCTGCGGGACCTGCAGGGGACGACGGCGTCGCGACGTTCGTGACCCGCGACGATGTGGTCAAGACCAACGCCAACATCGCCTTCAAGGCCTATGGCGACTCCTACCTACTGGCGCTGGACCTGCGCGACGCGCTGCAAGCGCTGGTCGATAACCCGACCGAGGAGACCTTCGCGACCGCCAAGGAGGCATGGCTGGCATCACGCGAGCCCTATGGCCAGACCGAGGTGTACCGTTTTCGCGGTGGGCCGATCGACGCTCTCCTTCCGGACGGCAATATCGGTATGGAAGGCGATGGCCCCGAAGGCAGCATTAACGCTTGGCCCTTGGGCGAGGCACTGATCGACTACGTGGCTAACCAGATCGATGGCGACGAGGGCCCCGAAATCGATGGCTCTACCGATGCGGTAACGCCCAACATCATCGCTGACTTATCCATCACCATCGATGAATCTGCCGTGCGCGACAACTTCGAGCTGGGTGGCGATGAGCGCAATGTGACGAGCGGCTACCACGCGATCGAGTTCCTCCTGTGGGGGCAAGACCTGAACGCGGACGGCAGCGCCACACCTCCCCGCGATGCGAGCGGCGGCCAGCGCCCGGTGAGCGACTACTTTACGGGTGGTGCCTGTACGAGCGGCACGGGCAACGCCCAGCCGGACGACATCTGCGTGCGTCGAGGTCAATATCTGCTGGTGGCCGCCGACCTGCTGATCGAAGACTTGAACGCGGTGGTCGAAGCCTGGAACCCGAATGGTACTGACAACCACTACGCCGCCTTCGTGGCCGGCGGTGATCAGTCCCTCGCCCTGATCCTGGAGGGCATGGGCCGCCTCGGCTTCGGCGAACTCGCCGGCGAGCGCATGGCTATCGCCCTGCTCACCAACAGTCAGGAAGACGAGCACTCCTGCTTCTCAGATAACACCCATCGCGACATCTTCCTCAACGCCAAAGGCATCGAGAACTCATTCCACGGCGAGTACACCGGCATTGACGGTGAGATCGTCTCGGGCGCCGGCATTGACGACCTGCTCGCCTCAGAGGGGATGGCGGAACTCGGCAACAGCTTACGAGGTGCGCTGGAAGACACCATGATCCGCGTCGGCGTGATCGATCAGATGGCCAAAGGCGGTATGCCCTTCGACACGCAGATCCAGCTTGGCATCGCCGAGCCCAACGTCAATGGCGCCATCGATGCGCTATCGGCGCAGACCGATGACATCGAAGCGGTGATCGTCGCGCTCGGCCTGACCACTGGCGACCTGCGCCAGGATACGGATCAGGACATCTGATAACGCCCTGACAGTTGTGTCTCTTTCCTGCGCGGGAGTCCAGACGCGTGTTGAGAGCTAGTCCGTGGGTGCTGATGTGCGTAGCCGCTGTCTTCCTGACCGCCTGTGGTGGTGGGGGAGGCGGTGGCGCAATCGGCGGCGGTGTGGGGACCAATCCGCCGCCAGACACAGCCCCGCCGCCCGATCCGGATCCTCCATCGGAGGATCCTCCTGAACTCATCCCGCCGTTAGTGGCGGGTGAACGCTTTTCTGGTGGCGACGCCACCGGGACGTTGATCAATGAGCGCGCGTTCAGCAATGCGCCGCGCGCCATCGAGACTGACTTCTCGGCCGATGCCAACTTCAAGGCAGGCAACGCGATCTTCCGCAATGACCACGAGGGTCAGGGACCGATTCTGAACGCACCGACGTGTCAGGGATGCCACGTGCGGGACGGGCGAGGGCGCGTGCCGCCCGATGCCTCGTCACCGTTCACGTCCATGTTCTTGCGCCTCAGCCTGGGCAACGACGCGAGCGATCTCGCTGTCGCCGACCCCACTTACGGTACCCAGCTGCAGATCTTCGGCGCTGCGTCCTTCGAGGGCGCAGACCCGAGTGTGGGCTTGGCGCGCTTCGGTGGCGGTGCTACGGAGGCCATCGGCGAGGCTTTCGCGTTCATCGAGTACGAGACTGTCGAGGGCCAGTACGACGATGGCGCATCCTATCAACTACGTAAGCCGATATATTTCGTTCGTGACCTGAGCTACGGTGATTTCGTCGACGGTATCCTCTTCTCGCCCCGTGTAGCCCAGCAGATGATAGGTCTGGGCTTGCTCGGGGCCATTGAAGAGGCTGACGTTGCGGCCCTAGCCGACCCGCAAGATACCGATCAGGATGGTATTAGCGGGCGCATGAACCGTGCCTTCGACCAAACCACGGGCGAGCAGGCTCTCGGACGCTACGGTTACAAAGCCACTGCAGCCTCGGTGCTACAGCAGCTGGTCGGCGCCTACCGTGGCGATATCGGCGTCACCAGTGCCTTTGCCACCGAAGAGCCGTGCGCGCCAAACCAGGCCAGCTGCATCAACGCCGCCCTGTTGGAGCCCGATAGGCACGAGGGCGATGTTGATATTCCTCTTATCGAGCTCGCCCTAGTCGAGTTCTATTCGCGCCTGCTGGCCGTGCCGCCGCGTCGTGGTTTCGATGAGGCGAGCGAGACTTGGGACGATCAGATCGTACGTGGCCGAGAGCGTTTCTTCGAAGCCGGCTGCGGCGCCTGCCATCAGCAGAGTTTTGTCACGGGCACGGCACCAGGCAGTGTGCTCGGCGAGATCGAGCTAAACACACTGGTGCCGGACGCCCCGCCGATCGCAGTGCTGTCAGGCCAGACGATCTACCCCTACACCGACCTGCTGTTGCACGACATGGGCGGCTCCTGTGAGCCGATCGTGCGAGAGGACGGTGCGGGTGGCGCCTGCGCGCCCGGCGATGATTGCCATTGGGTGCAGCGCTGCGAGGGGCTGGCCGATGGTCGCCCAGATCTGCTGGGGAGCGGCGTCGAGTGGCGCACAGCACCGCTTTGGGGCTTGGGCCTGGTGCAGACGGTCAATCCCGATGCCTCTTACCTGCATGACGGCCGCGCTCGCAGCATCGAAGAGGCCGTCTTGTGGCACGGCGGCGAAGCAGGGCAGGCCCAATCGGCGTTTCGCGCCCTCGCCGCCGATGAACGTGCGGACCTACTGGCCTTTCTCGAGTCCTTGTAGTGCGCACGCCGATCGGAGAGAGGGTGGCAGGCCTATCGCTGCTTTCGGTCGCGGGTGCCCTGGCGATTGCCGCAACTATGATCGGTGGCTGTGAGCGCTCGCCTTCCGCGCTACCTAGGGCAGGTGCTAGCTGGACCGCACCCACTAAGGCGGGCAAAGACCTGGTGGTGCCGGCCGCCATCCTCGAGTCCCGGGCCAAGCTGGACTTTTGGGTTGGCTTCGCGTTCTTTCGCGATCCCTGGGTGAGCGCTCCATCGTCCACCACGGCGCGCGATGGACTCGGCCCCCTGTTCAATGCGCATTCCTGTATCGCTTGCCATGTGGTGGGAGGGCGGGGGGATTCCCCACGTGCCGATGCGGCGACGCCCGCCGTCATCCTCAAGGTCGGTGCCGTCGGGGATGCTACCGGCAACCCGCATCCGTACTACGGTCATCAGTTGCAGACGCGGGGCACGGCGAACAGTGCGCGCCCGGAGATGGCCGGTGAGGCGCAGTTGCGAATCAATTACGAGCCACGCAAGTACGTGCTGCGCGATGGTTCCGAACTTGCTCTGGCCGCACCGCAATACCGCCTGGCGCCGCCGACCGACCGTTCTCTGCCCACCGGGGGCGATGCGTATTCGCCGCGGATCGCGCCACCCCTCTTCGGTTTAGGCTTGCTGGAGGCCATCCCGACCGCTCGCCTGCGCGAGCTTGCAGATCCCAACGACGCCAATGGGGACGGGATTTCCGGTCGTATCCGCTGGCTCTCCGCTGCACCTGGCGACGCACCACAGGTGGGGCGCTTCGGTTGGAAGTCGACACACGCCAGTGTCGCCCAACAGACCGCCACGGCCTTTGCCGAAGACATGGGCATCACGTCTGCGCTGTTCGCATCGGAGCCCTGCGCTGCGATGGGGCAGCTTCCCTGCGAGGGCCCTTCGGCCGGCGACGATCCGCATGAGGGCGTCGAGATTACGGCGGGTTTGTTCGACCGCGTGGTGCACTTCGTCTCGCACCTTGCGCCGCCTGCCCCGCCGCCGCCGGCTGCCGATGTGGTGCGAGGAGAGGGGGTGTTTGCCCGCCTTGGCTGCGATGGCTGCCACACGCCCTCGCACCTGGTTGCTACTGCCACCCACTGGTCTGGCCTTCGCGCCTTGGAGACGATCTGGCCCTACACGGATCTGCTCCTGCACGACATGGGCCCCGGTCTGGCGAGCGACCTGCCGGAAGAGGGTGCTGCGGGTGCCGAATGGCGCACGCCCGCCCTCTGGGGCCTCGGCGCGAACCTCGCGGCTAATCCGGATGCGGGGCTGCTCCACGACGGCCGCGCACGCACCGTGCCGGAGGCCATCGCCTGGCACGGTGGTGAGGGCGAACAGGCTGCCCAAGCGTTTCTTTCACTAAATCGGTATGAGCGCGACGCCCTCGTAGCGTTCATCAAGGCCCTTTAACCGGATTGGAGACTTCCATGAATACCGCGAGACCTACATCGATGCTCGCCTGCCTGCTCGTCTCGTTGCTGCTCGCTGCCTGTGGTGGTGGTGGTGGCGGTGGAGGAGGGGGCGGTGGCGCCGACGATGGTGGTGGTGGTGGAAACGCTGGCGGTGGAGGAGGGGGCGGTATGCCGCCTGCCGACGATGACCCCCTCGGTCCGGTCGGCACGCTGGAGGAAGAGCAGGATCGCCTGTTTATGGCCATCGGGCTCGATGTCATCGAACCGGGGTACGGCGTCATGAAGGGCGGCATGGATGCAATGGAGGAGGCGGCCGCTTCGTTCTGTGCGGACCCTGCCGCCGGCGATCTCGACGCCCTGCGCGATGCCTGGCGGGCGGCCATGCTCAGTTGGCAGGCCATGGAGATCGTCCGCTTCGGTCCCGTTGAGGAGAGCAGTCGCCGTCAGCGCATTCAGTTCTTCCCGGACAACAACGATGCTGTGATCAACAATGTCGGTCAGATTTTGGATGGCACGCAGGCCATCGACGAGACCCTGGTGGCCGGCAGCCCCGTGGGCGCCCAGGGGTTGCCCGCGCTCGAGTACCTCATGTTCGAGGTGGTGGGTTTCGACGACCCGACCGTCGGTGCACGACGCTGCGAGTTGCTGGTGGCTGTCGCCCAGAACCTCGCGACGATCGCCGATGAGCTCGCCAACGCTTGGGGGTTATCGGGGCAGCTGCTCGCTGATTTCACGAGTGCCAGCGGCAGTTTTGCGGATCGTACGGAAGTGTTGACCGAGATTCTCGAGGCGATGGCGCTGCAGACCGAGTTCGTTGCCGACGAGAAGATCACGCGCCCCCTCGCCGTGGGAGTAAGTGCCACCGAGTCCTTCCGCTCTGAGCACTCCAAGGAGAACCTCGACGCCAACGCAGCGGCCCTTCGCCAATGGATGGATCTCAACGGGGAGGAGACTGACTACGCCTTGCGCGCTTACCTCAATCGTGCCCACGACGCGGATGCGATCCAGCAGCAGCTCGACACTCAGCTCGAGCAGGTGGAGACGGCACTCGCCTCTATCGATGCGTCGCTCGAGGCGCTGATCCTCGGTGAAGCGACCGGCGATATCGATACGGTTCGCTCCGCGATGCAGGACTTAGCGGATTCGTTCATCGATGCGGCCATCGCATCGGACGTGAATCTCGGTTTCAACAACCAGGACGGGGACTAAAACCCCATGCCGACTCGCCGCACGCTGTTGCTTGGCGCAGGTGCCGCCGTCGCTCTTGCGGCCGCCGGGTGCAGCCCCGCGGCCAAGCAGGGGCCTGGGCGTCGTTTCGTGAGCGGCGCCACGGACCCTGCCGGCAAGCACCACGTTGCCGCGTTCGACTCGCTCGGGCAGTTGCATTTCTCCACGCCAATCGACTTCCGTGCCCACGAGATGGCTATCGCTCCTGATCGGCAGTCGGTAGTGGTGGTGGCCCGCCGGCCGGGACGTGAGTTGGTGCGCCTGCGCCTCGATGACGGCGCCGTCGTGGGCAAGGCCACGGCCGCGCCGGGACGTCACTTCTTCGGCCATGGCATACACACGGCGGACGGTGGCTTCCTCCTCACCAGCGAGAACGACTTCGAGCAGCAGCGGGGCGTGATCACCGTTCGTGATGCCACGACCCTAGCAGCGATCAGTGAGTTCGACAGTCACGGGATTGGGCCCCACGAGATGCGCTGGTTGGCGGATCAGCGCACCCTGGCGGTGGCCAATGGCGGTTACGGGATGCACCCCGACTACGGGCGGACGAGCCTCGGTGTGGCGCAGATGCGCCCCAGCCTGACGTTCGTCGATACGCTCGATGGTCGCCTGCTGGAAGAGGTCCGTCCCCTCGAGCAATTCAATAGCGTGCGCCATATCGATGTGTTGGCGGACGATCGTGTAGTGGTGGCGATGCAGTACCAGGGCGAGGACGGTCGCGATGTCCCCCTCGTCGCAGTGTCCGCCGACCAGCCGCTGCTGTCCCAGGTGGACATGCCCATCGCTCCCTTGCGCCAACTCGCCCAGTACACCGCCGACGTCTGCGTCGATCGAGCCACGGGCCATGCCGTGGCCACCTGCCCGAGGGGCAGTCGGGTGACCTTCTGGGATGCCGCTCGCGGCGAGTACCGAGGCAGCATCCGTCTACCGGATGCGGCCGGGGTGTGTGTAGACGAGGCGGCCGAACAGTTCGTTGTGACTTCGGGTCGCGGCACAATCTATCGCGTGGATACGCGCGCGCTGGAACTGCTCCCGCAGCATACCGTGCGAGTGGCTGGTTTGAGCTGGGACAACCACGTGGCGTTGGTCTGATTCGCCCATCTCTCTAGGAAGCGTTTTGAATAAGAAATACCTTGCCGCGGCGGCACCATTGCTGGCGCTTATCGCTAGCGGCGCGCACGCCCAGGATGTCGGTACGGATATCGAGGCGCCCGTGCTCGAGGAGATGACCATCATCGGCTACCGAGGTGGCGCCACCCACGTGCCGGGCGGCGCCACGGTGATCAACACCCAGGACATCCTCGCGTTCAACCAATCGGATATCCAGCGCATTCTGCGCCAGGTGCCGGGCGTGTCGGTGCAGGTGGAAGACGGCTTTGGTTTGCGCCCGAACCTCAGCATCCGCGGCACCGCATCTGAACGAAGCGCGCGTATCACTCTGCTCGAGGACGGTGTACTGATCGCGCCGGCACCCTACTCCGCCCCCGCTGCCTACTACTTCCCCACCGCCGGACGCCTCGCGGGCGTCGAAGTGCTGAAGGGGCCCGCGGCCATCACGCAGGGGCCCTACACGGTAGGTGGCGCCATCAATCTGTTGTCGACGCCCATCCCGGAGTCGCGCTCGGGGCTTCTAAACCTCCAGGGCGGTGATGATGCCACCGGGCGTTTGCACGCCTACTACGGCGAAGATGCGGGTCGCTTCGGCTGGCTGGTGGAAACGCATCAGTGGCGCAGCGACGGCTTCCAAGAGCTGGACACGGGCGGCGATACGGGGTTGGAGAAGCAGGACTACATGGTGAAGCTGCGCCTGCGCAACGACGAGGGTTCGGCCGTCCGTCAGCAGCTCGACCTCAAGTTACAGTACGCCGAGGAGTCCTCGGACCAGAGCTATCTCGGTCTCACGGACGCCGATTTCGACGCCAACCCCCTGCGCCGCTACACCGCCTCCGCGTTTGACAACATAGATACGGACCATACGCAGGTGATGCTGCGCCACCGCCTGGACACGGACGGCGGCTTCTCACTCACCACCACCGCCTACTACAACGACTTCGCGCGCGACTGGTTCAAGACCGAGGAGCTCGACATCACGGGCAGCCCGGATGCCCAGACCTTCAACGGCGTGAGTTGGTTCCAGGTGGTTCAGGCAGTCAATCAAGGCTTAGGGCTGGGGCCCGCGAGTGCACAGGACCTTGCGGATATCCTAGGTGGTGGGGATACGGATGATGGTGCCATCCAGGTCCGCTCCAACGCGCGCGAGTACTACGCCTACGGCCTTCAGGTGGACGCGCGCTGGGACCTTGACCTCGGGTCTACGCAACATCGCCTCACCGCATCCATGCGTCGGCATACGGATCACGAGGAGCGTCTGCAGCGAAACAGCACCTACACGCAGCTCGACGGCGAGCTGATACTGGACGACCTCGGGCTGCTCGGTAACGCAGGCAACCGCGAGCAGGATGCGGATGCTTGGGCCCTCTACGTGCGCGATGAAATCACCTTTGGCGCCGTGACGCTGTCGCCCGGTCTGCGCTACGAGCGGATCGAGCAGGAGCGCGTGGAGTACGAAACTCGCTCGGGGTTCACTGATGATCCTTCCTCGCGGGAGGTCAGCAACGTTCGCGAGATCCGTGGGAACAACACGGATGTGTTCATACCCGGGATCGGCGCCACGGTGGATATCGGTCAGCGTTGGGTGGGCTACGGCGGCGTGCACCGTGGCTTCTCTGCACCGGGCAACGCGGCGGGTGTCGATCCAGAGGAAAGCACGAATTTCGAGCTAGGCGCCCGCTTCGCCGCCGGCCGTACCGTTGCGGATATCGGCCTGTTCCTCACCGACTACGACAACCTCGTGGGCACCTGTACGGCCTCGTCGGGCCTCGACTGCGAGGTGGGAGACGCCTTCAACGGAGATGCCGCCACCGTCGCCGGGGTGGAGCTGACTGCCTCCCATTCCTTCGAACTCAATCGGCGCTTGCGCATTCCCCTATCGCTCACCTACACGTACATCGACGGCCAGTTTGACAGTGACATCGCCGATACGGACTTCTTCGGCGAAGTCACCGCCGGCGATCCCTTGCCCTACATCTCTGAGCATCAGGGCTTGCTGCGCGTGGGCCTGGAGGGTGCCGACTGGGGCCTCTACGCGTCCTACAACTTCACTGGAGAAGCCTGCGTGCGCGCGAGTTGCGGCCCTTTTGAGGCAACGCAAGCGAGCAGCATCTTCGATGCCTCGGCGTTCTGGGTGGCAACGGATCGCATCACCCTCACTGCGACCGTGGAGAACCTCACCGACGACGCCGTGATCGTGGCGCGCACCCCATATGGGGCTCGGCCCAACAAGGCTCGAACCGCTGTACTGGGGATCCGTGTCGGCCTGTAGCGCGGCAGGTCAGCGGGTTTGCGGTGGTGCAGAACACGGTTGATCGGCAGGCGTGCGAGTCCGCTATCAATCCCCGCGTAACACCTCTATGCCGGTGGAGCACGTTTTATGCTGATGGCGTGTGAATGTCTTTGCATGCGGTAGCCGTTTTTAAGTCAGAAGCGGAAGTTGGCTGCGATGCCGAAGCGACGGGGCTGGTTGACGTTCACAACTGACGTGCCAGCAAAAAACACCTGCTCGTTGCCGGTGCCTGTATCGACACTGGCGTTGTTGTTGCTCGTGATGCGTCGCTGATCGAGCAGATTGTCCACGTAGCCAAAGACCTCGAGTCGGTCAGCGCGGTAGCCCAGACGAGCATTCATTAACACATTGCTCTCCACCTCGTTGAGCGGCAGATTGGTCAGGTCGGAGAACTGCCCCGCTGTGTAGTTCACGTTGAGGTCGGTGAACACGCGCGAGGTGATGTCTGCGCTCAGTCCCGCGGAGATCTGCCAGTCGGGGGCGAGGGGGAACTCGTTACCTGCAAGATTCTCGAAGGGGTTCCCGGCCGCTGCGGGAGGCGACACGGCGAAGGGGAAGTCCGTGAACTCGGTGTTCAGGTATCCCACGGTGACGAAGCCATCGATGCGATCGGTGATCGTGCCGAAGGCAGCCACCTCGAAGCCGTAGAATTCAGAGGTGCCGGCGTTCACCGTGAGCGTGTCCAGGGGAGTGTTGGACGGGCCTGGGATCGAGAGCTGCTGATCATCCCAGTCGGCGTAGAAGAGGTTGACGTTCGTGGTCAGGCGACGACCGAACCACTCGGCACGCAGGGCGAGCTCGTAGTTGGTGAGGAATTCGGCATCGAAGCTGCCCAGCTCAGCGCCGCCGTCGGGTACCACCCGCAGGAAGGCGCCGCCTGCGCGGTAGCCGCGCTGGACGCCGAAGGACAACGAGCGAGCATCGTCGAAGTTGTAGGTCACCCCAACGCGAGGTAGGAAAGCGCTGAAGCTCGCTTCCTGGAGGGGGTCGAGGTTCGGCGGTGGCAGCAGTGCGACGCACGGAATCGGATCGGGAATGAAAACGGTGCAGGTCTCCGGCTCGGCGCTACCACGCACCAGGAACCCCGTCGTCTCGAAGTCCTCATCGTCGTACCGAGCGCCGACCTCGAAAGACCAGCGTTCGTTCATGTCGTACGCGAGCTGGGCGAAGGCCGCGTAGTTGGTCGTTGCAGAGTTGTTGGTCAGGGTGAGAATGGCGATGGAGTCAGGCGGGTCTACGGGCGCTGGAAACGCCGCGCTAGCGACCAACAGGCTCGAGAGGGTTTCGGACTCGAGCGTGTCGTCGTAATAGTAGGCACCTACCCAGCCAGAGAACTTGCCGGCGCTGAAATTCAGTCGTAGCTCCTGGGAGAAGATCTCGTTCGATTGCACGTTCGAGCTATCTTGTCCGTTCGGAAACTGACCAGGTGCCTGCGGGTCGCCGAAGACCCCTTCACTCGTAGAGTCCTCGTAGGTGGTGATCGCGACGATGTCCAGGTTCTGGTTGATCTCGTAGCGGATGTCGCCGACGAAACGAAGGGCCTCACGTGTTGACTCATCGGGCGCGGTGAAGCTGTCTTCCTCGGCAAAATCGAACTCGAGGAATTGCGGGTCATCGGCGGGGAAGGGGATGCCGAAGTTGGCGAAGTCTCCGTTGTCCGTCTCGATATAGTCCGTGATCAACTCGACACGTAGGCCCGAAACGGCGTTCGGTTCGATGAGCAGCTTGCCGCGCAGGCTAAGGCCCTCGCGGAATTGCGCTGGATCACCGGTGAACGCGTTGTCTGGCTCGCCGTCGATGCCCTGGAAATCGGCGGTCAGGCGAAATGCGAGCTGATTGTCGATCAACGGTCCCGATACGGCTCCTGAAAACTGGCGCTCGTTGAGGTTGCCGTAGCGCAGTCGCGCGGCGTACTCCCAGTCGTAGGTGGGGTCCTTGGTGTTAACCACCACCGCGCCGGACAAGGAGTTGCGCCCTTGGAGGGTGGATTGGGGGCCGCGCAAGATCTCGACCGACGCGACATCCCACAGGCTGTTGATTCCCGCTGTTCCGACGAAGCTAAGGGGAGAGCCATCGACATAGATGTTGGACGTCACGCCCGTGCCGGCACCGCCCACGCCGTTTCGACCGACACCACGAATCGAGATGTCGCCGGAACTGCCCCCTGCGAAAGAGGATACGTTGGGGGTGCGAGCGTAGAGGTCTTCGAGGCTGAAGGCGACGTTCCGATCGATCCGCGACTCGTCGTAGAGTTCGACGGAGATCGCCGTCTCCTGCAGTGTCTTATCCGACTTCGTGCCGGTAACGATCACCTCCTCCAAGTCTGTGGTCTGTGCGCTGCTGGCCGCCGCGCACAAGCTCAGGGTCAGCGCGATCGAGGGATGGGGGGCGGCGTGCCGCATTGAGAGTTTCCTTGCATCGGAGGTGGGCATCGCTGCCAGGCGCCACTAAGTGGCAATCGAGGCGCTAGTGTAAATGATTTGCATTTAGAAATGGACTGGTATTGGCAAATAATTGGGGCACCTTGTTAGGTCTTGGACATGCAGCACCTCTCGACATCGTGTCTGATGGCGGGTAGCTGCCGCGGCCCGCTCCACCTCGCGAGGCAGTTACCTCGCTCATCCGGATCCCGACCCCTAGAAGCCGTGCTCTGGGCCCGCTGACCACTCGTCGCCTCGGCCACCGGGGGCTATACTCCGCCCCGGTTGGGCCTGTAGCTCAGTTGGTTAGAGCAGGGGACTCATCGGCGCGCTGGCCGCTTCAGGCGCAGCGCCGCTGGTGCCTTCGGGGGGAAACCCCCGGAGTGGACGGGATGAATTCAGGGAACCCGCAGCGGGGGCAGCGCGCCCGACCGGCGGCAATCCTGAGCCAAGCCGGCGGTACACCGCCGGAAGGTGCAGAGACTACCTGAGAGCTGGTGCGCGTCGTCGCCCACCGAGTGCTCTTGATAACAGGCATCGAGCGTCCCGCACCCTAACGCGCTGCGCGCAGTGGCGAGGGTGAAGAGATAGTCCGCGCCCGCGGGAAACGGCGGGGTACAGCGAATCCTTTGGTCGTAGGTTCAAGTCCTACCGGGCCCACCATTTCTCCACCTGCGCCTAGCGCCCCCCGGCCACCTCGATAAACGCGCCAGTGGTGTAAGCCGCATCCTCCGATAGCAGCCAGGCGATCGCCGCCGCCACCTCATGGGGGTGCCCTCCGCGACCAAGGGGAAGGTCGGTCTTCACACGATCGACTCGCCCCGGCTCACCGCCGTCCGCGTGCATATCCGTGTAAATGAACCCGGGGCGCACACAGTTCACCCGGATGCCCTCCGCCGCCACTTCCTTGGCCAGCCCGGTGGTGAGTGTATCGACCGCCCCCTTGCTGGCCGCGTAGTCGACGTACTCGTTAGGTGCGCCCAAGCGCGCGGCGACGGAGGAGACGTTG